>JAPYUD010000248.1:0-5699 GCA_029936215.1 Pirellulaceae bacterium
GGCGGATGTCGAGAAGTTCCTTGGCGCAGCGATCCAGAATGACGACATGTGCCTGGTCACTTTCAGTCGCTCTCGCTAGCGGCCTCGCCCCGGGGCCTTCCCTGCACGCCACTACGGTATGTAATTGAGCGTGTAATAGGCAGCATCATGCAGCAGCGGCAGGCCGTCGGCTGAACGCACCCCCGGCAGGTGCAACTCATGAACATGCCCGCGCTGCAGCTTGTCGACTTGCAGATGAACACGCCGGCCATCCTTGCTCACTTCCAGACCAACAATGGCTGGCGTGGTGTGATCCACTTCCGGACTGCCGTAGCTGGCCTGGTAAATGTAGGTATAGGTTCCGATCGTGTAAGAGTCGATCTTGCTGGCTGTCGCCGGATCCACCGGCTGAGTGAAGGTCAGCTCAAAACCATCGCTGAGGGCATGAACATGGAGAATCTCAAACGGAACCGAACCGGTCCAATCAAGCCGCTGCAGGGCGAAGGGGCGTCCACCACGTGAACCCCATCCCCGGTTCGTGCCCCCACGAACATCGCACCTCCCGGTTCGATCATCACCGAGAGGCTGCCCGAATCAAGCCCGGAGCGGAAAGGAAAGCAGGCACCCTGGTAATGCCCCTTGACCTTTTCCAGGGCAACCCGCATCACGGTACTGAATGTCTGGTCACCGACGAAGAGCTGGCCCTGGAACGGCCCAAACTTGCCCTCCGTCGTATCACAGGCGATGCCACTGGCAGACTGCCCCATTTTTTTGTAAGGGAACAATACTGCCGGGGGTTCGAATTGCTCGATTCGATCCGCCTCGGTCATGATCCGGCTGCCACTGCTGGGATCCGTGGGACGTTCTCCAATGGCCTCGGTAATCTCGTACCAGCGATTCCCGGACGGGTGCCCCTGGAAAGAGCCGGGACGCAGGTGCTTGAGTGAACAGGTCCCATTCCAGGGCCCCTGGTTGTCCGTGTAGAACACATCCCCGGCGGTATTCATGCCAATCCCACCCGGGGAACGAATCCCGCTACATGTCGGAATCACCTTCCCCTCGGGAGTGATCCGCAGGCACCAGCCACGGTACCTGCTGTCGCTGTTGAACGACCCGGTCAAACAGAGCACGACCCAGATGTTACCCTCCCGGTCGTGCCGTGATCCAAAGGCATACTCGTGGTAGTCTCCATTAATCCCCCAGCCGTCGGAGAGGGTCTCGAACAGGTCTGCCAGCTGGTCCTGGTTCGTATCAGCAACCCTCGTCACCTCGCAGCGTTGCGTGACAAACAGGTCCTTTCCCTTGCGGGAGAGTCCCAGCACCTCGTGCAGGCCACCGGCATAGAGCTGGAATTTCATCGTCTCGGCCGACGGGGAGAGAGGATTCTCAACCAGATAAATATCCCCCCGCCGAGAGGCAACTGCCAGCTTGCCATTACCCATCATCTCCAGGGCACTCGCTTCCAGCACGACTCCCTGGGGAATCGGCAGTGTCAGCAGCGGATAGTAATCCTCCTCGCCCGGCGGCTTCTTCTCCTGTGCGGACAGATCCTCGGTCACCAGCAGAAGCAATAGGGCAAGCAGCCCGAGCAGGCATCGACTGAAAACTGGCATGGTCTGGAACTCCTGGTTTTTTCTCACCTGATTATTTCTTCCCTGGTTACCACTCATATAACTGGATGATCTCTGCCCGGTACGTGCCCGCCGCTGTTTTCTTCCAGCTGACCGGCACGACCACTTCCGTGCGGTTTCCTTCTTTCCTGAGGACCCGTTGCCCGATATCCCCCGAGACCGTCAGCAGCCAGTCTTTATCCACCTGCAGGGAATTCCCCTTGATCTCCAGTTGATCGGCCGAGATGACTCGAAACCAGAGTCCCTCAACTTCTTTCTCACTCACCAGCTGCACCGTTCGCCTGACCGGGGTAAAGTCCTTGTCACTGGTCGGATCAAAAAAATCCTCGACCTGGATCTCCTTGTACTGGTAGCGAAAAACAGGTTTGAGCTTGTCCGCCAGCCGGTATCCTCGGAAACGGTATCCTGACTCGCGCGGTGCCCCGGTGGGCCATGGCTCTTCGGCATCTTCAAGCACCGCCAGGATCGGACGCGGCTCCAGTCGCAGCACGTTGTCACCCAGGGGAGGCTGGTATCCCTGCCCACGTCCATTCCAGTGCTTGGACGCATCCATGAAGGCACCGTGCCAGAGCATGGCGAGGCTGACCTGGTTGGCATCAAAAGCAAGGTTCGCCTTCTCGGGATATCCCACCCCGATTCCCCGCGATCCCGCCCCCTCGATGAAGTTACGGTAGATGATCGCATTGTCCGTGGCAGCCAGTTCAATCGGGTTTCCACCAAGCCCAAAGGGGATGGCACCCTTGTCCCCGTCGGCCAGGAATGTCCAGACTGCATGCACCTGCTGTTCCACGGTCCCATCGAGCACATTGGGCAGCAGCACCTGGCCCTCCGGCCAGGCTGTTGGCATCCTGGTCCCGGGGCGAAATCGAATGGGATTCACCACGTACTGGCGAAACCATTCCGGGTCGAGACGCTTGAACATCGTCGTCATCGAAATCGACTGGACCCCGGATGCCTTGTGAGAACCGTAGGTATGACACTTGATGCAGGAGTAACCCTTGGCCCCCACGAGTCGGCGCCCGGCAGCTTTCAGTTGTCGACTGCTGAAATGCTCCTCCACCGCCGGCAGAGGCTCCAGCTTGTCGGCGGCAACAAACAACTCTGAGAGTGGCCCCACGTTCTGCTTCTGGAATCGCGGCATGCGAGTGAACATGTAAGGCCGATCGTTGGCACCATTGTTAAAGACGTGGTCCATCCACTCCGGGCGCAGCTTGCTACCGACACCAGTCAGCAGCGGTGGAATTCGAGCCTCGTCCCCCATTTCCTTCTGGTTGGTCATGAACAGTGCATTGCGAGCCGTCTCAACGCCTCCCACGTCGTCACGCTGGTGACAGGCATAGCAGTTAAAGCGGGTCATGGTTGTCGTGATCTGGTCGGCTGCGGAAAGTTCTTCCGGCTCACCGGCAGCGACCTGCTTGAGTGCCGCCTGCAGGTCAGCACGCTGCCTCCCAGAGAGGTGATAGTCCGGGGCAGGGCCCGTCTGCTCGGCAAGGCACCCCACGGAGGGATTACTGCCTGAGAGCAGCGGGGCCTGCTGCTGGCTCGGCAGTGGCTTGCCATCTCTCTTGAGCTGGTGACAGGAAGCACAACCAAGACGGGAAAAAAGCTGCTCTCCCCGGGCTGCCAGTTCCAGGTCCAGCGTGAACGGCGTCTCCCCGGGCAGCGGATCACGGCGCGGCATCTTGAGCAGTCCTTCCAGTGGCTGCCGCTTGAGCCCGTTACCTTCCAGCTCAACCCGAAGCACCTCCTCCCCTCCCTGCTCGAAGTACTCCACCCGCACCGCGTGCTCTCCCTGCTTCAGTTCCCGGTCAGCACTCTTGAACTGCAACGGGTGGATCCCGCCGACAAGGACAACAGTTTCGCCATCGATTTCCAAGCGGGAACCGTCATCGGAACCAAGGTGAAAACGGTAAGTGCCGTCCTTGGGGATCACGATCGTGCCATCAAACTGGATGGCAAACTGGTCCCGCCGGCGCGCCACGGAGAGATCAAAACCATGCCCCTCTCCCTTCTCCTTTGCCTCCAGCGTGCTGAAATCAGGAAGATCCTGCCAGTTTCCCTCAAAGTACGCAAAGCGGCTGTTGGGCGGAAGTTGCAGGTCGCGGAGCAGGTAACTGCTGATCTGCTGGGCTTCCCCATCATTGAGGTTCAGGTGAGGCATCCGGCCGGAGGGACGGATTGCCAGTGGATCCTTAAGGAACTGGGCCAGCGCTGTCACGCTGTACTTGGCCGACAGCGTCGGCAAGGAAATCGAGGTCGGCAGCGGTTCGCTCCCCTCACGACGGGGATCATGGCAGGCGGTACAACCGATCTCGTGAAACAGCCGCTCACCCTGCAGCACCAGGTTCGCCGGGGCAGGGGTGTCATGGATCGTCCCGGTGGAGGCGAGGAAATGGGTAAGTTGTTCAATGGCTTCATCCCGTTGCCCAGGCTCCAGGTGGCCCAGCAGATCAGGCATGGTGGTCCCCGGCTTGGCAGACTGGGGATCTTTCAGCATTGCCGTGATAAACTGCGGGCGAACGCGTGAGCCGACCTGGTCAAGGACCGGTGCAGTCTTGACCGGCAGGCGTTCTGCCCAGGCGTCGGAGACCTCGTGACAGGAAGTACAGTTCAACTCTCCCAACAGCAGGCTTCCCGCCTCGACCGGCTGCGTCCCCTGCTGGTGAAATCGCTGGTAGGCGGGAACGCGGGGTGACTCTGCCGGGAGCAGCGAACTGCTCTGGAAAAGCAGGAAAAGAAAAACAATTACCCGGCAACGGCAAGGCCAGGTCCTGTGAGTTTTTGTCACTGCAGCATGACCCTCCATCCAGGAAATTCCATCCGCCTGCTCCAGCCGTCGCAGCTGGCACGAAACCGCCTATTATCAACAGGCAGCATCAAGTTGCAAACCAGATCTGGCCAGGAGTGACGATCCGCTGGCCACCCGGGTGGCCAGCGAGAAGCGAAAGAGCATAATGGAGAGTCAAGCCGCCGGGCGGATTACCTCATCAGGGACCAGCAGGATTGTTCAGCAATGGAAATGGAAAAACTCGTCTCCCTTTGCAAACGCCGGGGATTCCTGTTCCAGTCAAGCGAGATTTACGGCGGCCTCAACGGGTTCTGGGATTATGGACCGCTCGGTGTTGAGCTGAAACGTAACATCAAGGAAGCCTGGTGGCAGGACATGGTCACCGGCCACGATGAGCTCTCCATTTCCAGCGGTGCCCCGGCCAGTTACGAGATGACCGGCCTGGACTCGTCCATCATCATGCACCCCCAGATCTGGAAGTGCTCGGGACACTACGACCTGTTCCATGATTTCATGGTCGACTGCCGCCAGTCCAATCGCCGCTACCGGCATGACCAGGTTCGTGGCCGCTGGGTGGAGGCCAAGGGAGAACGGATCTTCGTTGCCACGATGGTAGAAACGGCCCAGGAGCAGGAGGATACTGAGCGCCGCGCACTGAAGTATTTCAAGCTTCGCTCCAAGCACGCCGAGCAGCTCAGCTGGGATACTGACTTTGTCGCTCTGACTGAACTGGAGGAGACAGGCCAGGTGCTCGGGCCGGATGCCACCGAACTGGACACGCTTACCGAGCCTCGCGAGTTTAACCTGATGTTCAAAACCATCGTGGGGGCACTGGCCGGGGAAGAGGGGACCGCTTTTCTGCGACCCGAGACCGCCCAGGGGATCTTCGTCAATTTCAAGAACGTGCTCGACAGCACGCGAGTCCGGCTCCCCTTTGGCATCGCCCAGGTCGGCAAGTCCTTCCGCAACGAGATCACCCCACGCAATTTCACCTTCCGCTCACGTGAATTTGAGCAAATGGAGATCGAGTTCTTCTGCCATCCTGACTCCTCACCGGACTGGTACCAATACTGGCGCGACCGGCGGATGCAGTGGTATACCGACCTGGGGCTCTCCGGCGAACGACTGTTGCTGCGCGAGCATGACCCGGATGAACTGAGCCACTACTCGACCGGGACAGCCGACATCGAGTATGCCTTTCCCTTCCTGCCTGAGGGAGAATTCGGGGAACTGGAGGGAATCGCCCACCGGGGAGATTTTGACCTGCGAAGCCACATGGAAGGGAAGCTGGATCCCAGCAC
>JAPYUD010000249.1:0-5680 GCA_029936215.1 Pirellulaceae bacterium
AGTTCGACCTGGGGGGCTGTCAGCTGACAGATGTCCAGCAACGTTGGGAACCAGTCCATTGTAGTGATTGCCTGGTTGCGGACGACATTCTGCGGGAGCGTTCCCGGCAGACTGATGATCGCCGGCGTGCGAACTCCACCCTCCAGGAAGGTTCCCTTGTGGCCTATCCACTTGCCAGTATTCCCGCCGCCACCATGAGGACCGTAATCGTGGCCCCTGGGATAACCACTGTTGTGATTATCGATGCGAATCTGGTAGTCCTCTTCCGAGTGACCATTGTCGCTCATGAAAATCACGACCGTGTTGTTGGTCAGCTTGAGTGCATCGAGCTTGTCCAGGACTCGGCCAATCAGGCGGTCGGTTGTGGTGATAAAGGCGCCGTAACTGCGGCGAGGTTCCGGGACATCCCGGTAGTGCCTGAGGTCCCGGCGGGGAGCCTGTTCCGGATAATGGGGTGTGTTGTAGGCCAGGTAAAGGAAGAATGGCTGCTGCCGATTCTGTTGCAGAAATTCAAGGCTCCGCTCGGTAATCATCTCCGGAAAAAACTGCCCCGGGGCAAAAACCTCCTCGGTTCCTTCGAAGAGGTCATGGAAACCATCGCCGTGCAGGAAAAAGTGGGTGTGGTTGTCAATGAAACCGTCGCGAATTCCAAAGAACTCGTCAAAACCCTGTCGTGTCGGTCCGTGGTCGCGGTGGGAACCAAGATGCCACTTGCCAAAAAGCGCGGTTCGGTAACCCGCCTGCTGGAAAACCTCGGCCAGCGTGACCTCGTCGAGCGACATGTTAATTCCGTCCGGGTCGGTGATCGCTCGCTGGGCCCAGCTGTTGATGCCTGTCCGCTGGGGATGTCGGCCTGTCATCAAGGCTGCCCGCGAGGGGCAGCAGACAGTATGAGCGTAAGCCTGCGTAAATCGCACTCCTCGGCTGGCAAGACCGTCGATGGCGGGAGTGTGAATGTCGGCCGATCCATAACATCCTGCATCCAGGGTTCCCTGGTCATCGGAATAGATGATCAGAACGTTGGGGCTGTCGGCGGAGACGAGCTTGCCTGCCGGGATGGCGGTTGCAAGTGCTGCCAGCGTGAGTAAACGGGGAAATGTCATTCGTAAGTCCACTTGAGGATCCAGGGATCGTGCATCCGTTTCTGAAAGTCTTTCATCCGCTGCTGGTATTTTTTCAGTACGTCGGCATATTCCGGGTCCTCAGCCAAGTTGGTCGATTCGTGCGGATCACTGGCAATGTGGAATAATTCGAACCGGGGTCGGTGGATGTACTGGTCGACGGTTTTCTGGCCATAGGGAGCATCCTTGCCCTTGCGGAACTGGGCTTGCCAGCTGGAGGCGGCCCAGAGGTCCGAGGCGAACGGATAGGGAAGTCCGTGGGCAATGTTCCAGATCAACTTGTACTCCTTGTCCCGGACGACCCGCATCGGATAGTACATCTGGATCTCGTGGAAAGTGTGGGAGGCAAATATCGTTTCCCAGTGAGTTGCCTTGGGATCCCCCAGCTTTCCAAGCCACGACTTGCCATGAAAACTGGTGAAAGTGAACCGCCCGCTACGATTCTCCTTGAGATTTTCACCCCGCTCCCGCCAGTACTTGTTGGCATCTACCAGTTTTGTCGGGCCGTTGGTTTTGGCATCCAGGCCACCGGCAAAATCAAGCAGGGAGGGAGTGATATCGATATGGCTGATCATCGCCACGCTTCGAACCGCTCGCTTCGCCTCGTAGGGGTTTCGCACGACAAAGGGAACTCGCAATCCCCCCTCGTACACAGTCGTCTTGCCACCGGAGAATGCCATTCCATGGTCGGACGTGAAGACGATCAACGTCTTGTCGTAAAGGTCCGCTTCCTTGAGGATCGAAACCAGGCGGCCAAGGCCCTGGTCAATCCGCGAGCAGGACTGGTAGTACTGGGCCAGTTCTTCTCGCGTTTCCGGGGTATCTGAGAGGAACTTGGGGATTGGCACCTCGGCTGGATCAAAAAACTCTTCCTTCACCCCGTCGTGCGATCCATCCTTGGGCCGGTTACCAAACAGGTCCGGCTTGAGTTCTAACTTGGAGTCTGCATCCTTACCTCCCCCACGATGGGGGTCACTGGTGGCAAAGTAAATGAAGAAGGGACGGTCGTCGGTCTTGTCGTTAATAAATGTCCGGCAGTTTTCAGCCATCTGGACGGCGTTACGGGTTGGGCCCTTGAGATATGTTTCAAAACGGTAGACCTCTTCCGGTGCCACGTGGTACTTGCCGATCTGGGCCGTCCGGTAACCGGCGTTGGCGATTACACGCGGCATTGACAGGCTGAGCACGTTATGGAAGGAGGCGAACTTGTGGAAGTCATGCTGGTGGCCGAACTGGCCATTCTTGTGGTTGTGCAATCCTGACATCACAACGCTGCGGCTGGCGCTGCAGCTTGCCGTGGTAGCAAAGGCATTTAGAAAGAGCGTTCCGTCGGCAGCCAGTGCGTCTATATGTGGGGTCCGGGCTACCTCGTCACCATAGCAACCGAGCGTTGGGCTCTCGTCGTCGGTGATAAAGAAAATGATGTTCTTCTCGGCACCGAGAGATGACCGGCCGGCCAGGATCAGGAACATGCCAAGCAGGAGGGCAAGACGTTTCATAAGGGATGTGTCCTTGGGTGCTTTGGGTCGCAGGGAAGCTGCGAGTTCATCCCTTTAATTTACTCTCCTGCCACCCTGTCGCAACTCACCTCCATCCGCTTGGCGTGAGTGGACGCTGAAGGGAACATCCTCCACAATGGTCGCCACACGAGTGAAATAACCCTTTCAGCGAAAAAGCAGGGGAAGGAAAGTCCAATGTTGACACGACGTGAATTTCAATCGGCCTTGGCAGCCGGAGTGCTTGCCGGACCGGGAGCACTCCATTCAGAAGCGGCTTCTCGTGGGCGCAGGAAACTGGCGGTGGTGACCAATATCTGGTTTGAAGGATCTCATGCCTGGCACATGGCGACCCGTTTCCTTGTGGGATACCCGTTGAGGGGGAAATGGCACCATCCCCCCTTTGATGTGGTCTCGGCCTATGTTGACCAGCAGGGGGAAGGAGACCTGAGTAAGGCCCGGGCTGCCGAATTTGGTTTCACGATCTATCCCACGATTGCTGAGGCGCTGCGCTGCGGTGGTGACAAGCTGGCAGTTGATGCGATCCTGCACATTGGTGAACATGGGAATTATCCGGTTAACGAGATCGGCCAGAAACAATATCCCAGGTACGAATTTTTCAAACAGATCGAGGCGGTGTTTCGCGCCGACGGCAAGACAACGCCTGTCTTCAACGACAAACACCTCTCCTGGAAGTTCGAATGGGCCAGGGAGATGGTCGATGTTTCCCGGGAGCTGAAGTTTCCCTACCTGGCCGGGTCATCGCTGCCAGTCACCTGGCGAATGCCCTCGGTGGAAATGCCTCTTGGTGCGGACATCGAGGAGGCGATGGGCATCGCCTTCGGTCCGGTCGATATCTATGACTTTCATGCTCTGGAGACAATGCAGTGCATGATCGAGCGGCGGCGAGGGGGTGAAACGGGAGTGGTCTCCATGCAGGCGCTGAGGGGCCCGCAGGTCTGGGAGGCGATGGCGGCGGGTGCCTGGGATCCGGCTTTGCTCGAAGCCTGTTTGTCGCGGAGCCAGACGCTGGCACAGAGTGATCGGTATAGTCACCGCTATCCATCCCCGGAGCTGATGAAGGAACTTTGCCCGGAACCGATTGCTTACCGCTTTACCTATGCCGATGGCGTCAAGGCAACCATGATCCTGATGAACGGCCTGGTTCGCGACTTTACTTTTGCCGCGCGGCTCAGGGGCCAGCGTGAGCCGCTTTCCACGCTTTTCTACCTGCCTCCCAATCCGAACGTCATCTACTCGGGAGCCCTGATGGAGAATGCCGAGAAGATGTTTGTCAGCGGAAAACCTCCCTACCCGGTGGAGCGGACACTGTTGACCAGTGGGCTGGTGGAAGCAGGGCTTAAATCACTGGCAGCGGGCGGCGCGACAATGGAAACACCCCACCTGGATGTCCATTACCGGGCATCCAGGCGTTCCACCTTCTGGTATGACTAGCGACCACTCGCCACGAGATTGACCGCGAGTTATTTTCCACCGATATTGACAGTTCACATCGTATCGAACCTCCTCGAGGACTCGACCATGCTACGCCTTTGCTTGACGGCTATTGTGTTTTGTTCTTTCCTGGGAGTCTCCCGGCTCGAGGCCCAGCAGGATAACCGCCCGAACATCATCCTGATCATGTCGGATGACATGGGATATTCCGATATCGGCTGCTACGGGGGAGAGATCCAGACACCCAACCTGGACCAGCTGGCGGCAGATGGCGTGAGGTTCACCCAGTTCTATAACACCGGCCGTTGCTGCCCAACTCGCGGGGCCCTGCTTAGTGGCCTCTATTCTCACCAGAGTGGGATCGGCTGGATGATGACGGACCGGGGCTACGATGGTTACCGCGGCGACTTGAACCGCAACTGCGTCACCATTGCCGAGGCGATGCGGCCAGCCGGTTACCGAACTTACATGGCTGGTAAGTGGCATGTGACCAAGTACATCCAGCCCCAGGGTCCCAAGGATAACTGGCCCACACAGCGAGGGTTTGACCGCTTTTACGGGACCATCACGGGTGCCGGAAGTTTCTTTGACCCCGGTACGCTGACACGTGACAACACCATGATCTCGCCGTTCGCTGACAAGGAGTACCAGCCAGATGAGTATTACTACACGGATGCGATCAGTGATCATGCGGTGCGATATGTCAACGACCATGCCGGCGACCATGCAGACCAACCGTTTTTCATGTATGTCGCCTACACGGCGGCGCACTGGCCAATGCATGCCCTGCCGCGCGACATTGCCAAATACAAGGGCCGCTATGACAACGGTTACGGGCCGACTCGTGAAGCACGGCAAAAGAAAATGAAGCAGCTTGGACTGATTGATTCCAGGTTGGAGATGGCGCCGCAGGTGGGAGACTGGGAGAAGGTCGAACAGAAAGAGTGGGAGGCGGCCTGCATGGAGGTCTATGCAGCCATGATCGACAACATGGACCAGGGGGTCGGCAGGATCGTTACGGCGCTTGAGAAGAACGGCCAGTTGGACAACACCCTGATCATGTTCTTCCAGGACAACGGTGGGTGCCAGGAGGGGGTTGGCAGGCGTGGAAACTTCACCCGGCCGGTGCCGCCGTCACTTGCCAGTATCGGTGACGACGTGTTGCGGACAGATGTGATCCCGAAGCAAAACCGGGCTGGTGTGCCGACGCTCCAGGGACCTGGAATCCTGCCGGGACCTGAGGATACGTACATTGCCTACGGGATCAACTGGGCAAACGTCTCTAATACCCCCTTCCGGGAGTACAAGCACTTTGTCCACGAGGGCGGGATCGCCTCGCCACTGATTGCACACTGGCCGAAGGGTATCAAGCGAACAGGGAAAATGGTTTCTGAGCCTGGGCACCTGATTGACATGATGGCGACCTGCGTTGACCTCGGGAAAGTGACTTACCCGACCGAGGTGAGCGGTGAGAAGATCACGCCGATGCAAGGAACCAGCCTGGTGCCAGCATTTTCCGGGAAGTCCCTGCAACGAGGCACGCCGATATTCTGGGAGCACGAGGGAAACCGGGCAGTTCGGGACGGCCAGTGGAAGCTGGTTGCCAAG
>JAPYUD010000250.1:0-5662 GCA_029936215.1 Pirellulaceae bacterium
CCGAACTTGCCGGTTTCGTTTGCATTCGGTATGCCATCATCACCCGGGTCGGCGATTCCCCATTCACCGTCGGCCCCAGGGTGCCTGTTCGGGTCCGGGCGAATCAGCAGCACCCTTCGCCGGAGGGTGAATGTCTCCAGGGGAAGTAAGTCCCAGTGGCCGTTCTGGTTGGCGTCGTGCAGTTCTGTCCACCAGATAATCTCCGCCTCGTTGGACCGGATGGCGACGTTCTTGTAGGTGCCGACAAACTGGCCTTCCCGGCTGCGGACGGTGAAGGCCACGTAGTCATCAAAGTCTCCAAGCATGGATCGGTCCCGGAGGGAATCGTTGTCGTCGGTTCCCACCCAGCCGAGTTCCGTGAAGTCATCGGTTGTTCCGTTGTTGTCGTCATCGGTGCCCGCTGCACCAGGTTGCCCATCGGGACCGAAGTTGAATGAATCGGTGGAAGGGCCCTCCCCGATCTCGGTATAGCCAAGCCCCGCTCCCTCCAGGGCCCACGCCCGGGCCGGAGCGGTCACGCCAGCCAGGTCATTTTGCAGCCGGTTAGTGATTGTCCGGACCTGGCCAGATATCGTCAGCGTGGCCCGTCCGTCTGCCACGGCCTCGCCAATCACCTGGAAGGCCTCGACCACGCCCAGGATCAGGATCAAGCTCACACTGGTGGAGACCATCATCTCCACCAGTGTGAAAGCACGCCGGCGGGAAGTGGTACGGGAGCGATAATTCAACGTCTGGATCCCCCCTGAGGGTTGGAAAAAGAAAGAGACTTATTCAATTGGATTCATGACCCCGCTTGTTGTCAAGTTGAGCTTCCTGAACCTGTACTTTTTTGTCAGGGCGAGAGACCACTCTCGTTCACCGGATCTGGCAGGGAAACAGGGATCGGCAGCTACCAGAGAGCAGCTGCCGGGCGACAAAGTGAGCCGGACAATTAGTTTGATAGTGAGAGCCCTGGACGTTTGTGGTTAGAATACCGCCTGGAAAAGTCCCCATCCAGGAAATGTATATGAAACGCCAGGCCGGCACGGCAAAACAGTTTTTAGACAGTTCCCAGCGATCCGGCATCACCCGGATCGAGGTGGTAATTATCGTGGTGGTGCTGCTGCTTGGCCTTGGTTTTCTCTTTCCCTTGATCCTCCAGCAACGGGCCGAGTCGCGGATCCTGTTCTGTGAAAAACGCCAGGTGGAGATCTATTTCGCCAACCGTCGCTTTGACGAGCTGGCGGGTGAGTTCCCTTCTTACCGGGTCAACGTGGCTGGTCCGGGAGTTGAGCCAGAGTACGCCAGCTGGGCCTATGCGCTACTGCCCTTTCTCAGCCTCTCCCACGTTGCTGTTGATCCAGGCGATGGTCCGGCCAGCGACCAGCGACTTGGGCCCTGGGCAGAAATCCACGAAAAGTTCGGCATCGGTGCCACCGCCGTGGAGCGGCAGAAGCTCAGCGAACAGTACGTGCCCGACCTGGTCTGCCCGCAGGATCCGCCGCCTGGGCTGGACGCTGGTCCGAGGCGCAGCTGGCTCTCCTATGTTGTCAACACCGGTCTTGCTGATCTTCCCGCGGCCGAACGGCAGGGACCGGAGCTGCCGGCAGACTGGCCAGCCAACGGGGTTTTCATCGACCGCTTTGATCCGGGCTCGGTCCTGCTTCCGGTCGTTTCCCAGGAATCCCTGGAGGCCGGGGACGGACTGGAACACACGATTCTGCTCAGCGAGAACCTGGATTCTGGCGACTGGACAGATCACCAGGAAAACCGTATCGGGTTTCTCTGGATAGCGGACCAGGCTGGCTGGGGAAAGCCGCTGCTGGGGATCAACCAGCAGGGCGGCCAGGAGCAGGGACGCGGCCGGCTTGCATTCGCCAGGCCCTCGAGCCGGCATCCGGGAGGGGTACTGGCAGTCTATGCCAGTGGCCGCTCCGTGTTTCTCGATGAGCAGATCGATTACCGGGTCTATACCTACCTGATGACCTCTGATGGCAGCCAGCTGAAGCGACCGGGGTTCGAGGACGCTCTTGCCCGGGAGGGCGATACCAGGGAGTGAAAACCGTGGCCTAGCTTCCCTGCCGGCTGGCAGCGATCACGTCACGCACGATGGACTCCAGGTCGTGCGTGATCGGGTCGTCAATCAGGGATCGCAGGCGCGCCAGGTCTGGGACACGTCGCCGGATGTCCTCGAAGTCTGCATCGTAGGCATCCATGTAACTCTGGAAGGTAATCTCTGCCTCGCTTCCCGCCAGCTCGACAACCAGTTCTGCCAGGCCCAGGATCGAAACGGGCTGGTCACTGCCAATGTTGACAACCTGTCCGAGTGCGTCGTCGGTTTCCATCAGTGCCAGCACGCCGCGGATCACGTCGTCGACATGGGCAAAGCAGCGAACCTGTTGCCCGTCGTCGTGAACCACCAGCGGCTTTCCGGCGACGGCTGCTTCCACGAAACGGGGCAGGACCATGCCATAGGATCCGCTCTGCCGGGGTCCGACCACGTTGAAAAAACGACCGATCACGATCGGCAGTTGGTACTGTCTCCAGCAGGCGAGTGCCAGGAACTCGTCGATCGCCTTGGATGCCCCGTAGGACCAGCGCGGCCGGGTGGTTGCACCCAGCACCAGGTCATCTTCCTCGCACCAGGTCTCCTTGGGGTTCTTGCCGTAGACCTCGCTGGTACTGGCAAAAAAAGTGCGGACCGTTTCGCCCCGCTCATGACGCTTGCGGGCCTCGGCCAGGATCAACTGCGTGGGGTGGATGTTCCGCTGAATGGTCTCGATCGGCTGGCGGGCGATAAGTGCCACTCCGACCGCCGCGGCCAGGTGGTAGACCTGGTCCTGCCCGGCGACAAGCTGCTCGACCAGGCTGGCATCCTCGACTGTCCCCTCCACGAAACGAAGCTGCGGGTGATCAAGGATTGCCGAGAGGTTTCCAATCGCACCGGTGGAGACATCATCCACCACGGTGACGCTGTCGCCCCGGGCAAGCAGTGCTTCGGCCAGGTGGGAGCCGATAAATCCGGCTCCACCGGTAACAAGTGATTTTCTCACCGGCCTGATCTCCTCAGCGATCGGAAGGAAAGGGATATGGAATGGCCTTGTCTACGTGGAAGCAGGCCAGACGGATCGGAGAATTTTCGACACGTCCACGCTAAATTCATCGGCTTTCTGAGAGAATCAATTGGAAACTTCCTTGTCAAACCGGAATAATCGTTGTGGAGTACCACGACGCGGGTGGCAGGTTGTTTCCTCATTTTCCGGCAGCCGGTAAACTGGGGGCGACGAGATGTGCTGTTCTGGAACAGAACCGAACCATGGAATCCCATGATGATCACACAAACCACACGATTTAGTTGGTCCCGTGCCGTTTCCCTTTGCCTGATCGGCATGCTGGGCATGTCGGTAACTGCTTTCCTGCCGCCGCTGGTGAGTGGGCAGGAGAAAAAGGCAGAGGAAAAATCGGACCCCAAGGCAGTGGCGATTTATGGCGATGCCGCCAGCTTTCAGAACAAGAAGCTCTATGACATCGCCATCGAGGAATGGCAGCGGTTGCTGAAGACCTACCCTGCCGATCCGCTTGCAAGGAAGGGCCAGTTTTACCTGGGTGTCTGCCTGATGCAGCAAAAACAGTACAGCGAGGCGGCCACCTCCTTTGAACTGACGGTCACCAAGTACAAGCCCTTTGAATCCACCGAGGAAGCTTACTATCAGCTCGGCTGGTGCCGTTTCACGGTTGCAGGAGATAAGCAGGGGGATGACAAGTCTGCCCTGCTGACAGATTCCATCACCTCGTTTACCGAGGGAATCACGAAATATCCCAAGGGTCCCTTTGCTGATGATGCGCTTTATTTCCGTGGTGAATCCCACTACAAGCTGGGCAACCGGGACGAGGCAATCAGCAGTTACCAGCAGCTGGTAGACAACCATCCCAAGTCCAACATGCGCAATAGTGGGCTCTATGCCCTGGGAGTGACCTACGAGGAACTCAAAAAGGACGAGGATGCTGCCAGGATTTATGATCTTTTCCTGGAGGAGTTTCCCGAGGACGGCCTGGCAGCCGAGATCCAGCTGCGCAAGGCTGACACGGTCCTGCGGGGTGGAAATGTCGAGCAGGCGGAAAAACTGTTCTCAGCGATGGTTGCCTTGGAGGGTTTTCCCCAGCTGGATTTTGCCCTCTACCGCCAGGCTGGCTGCCTGGCAAGCCTGAAGCGGCACGAGGATGCGGCTGCTGCCTATACCACACTGGTCGAGTCGCATGAGGATTCTCGCTTTGTGGCCGATGCCCGGCTCTCAGTGGGACGCTGTTTTTTCAATGCCAAGAAGAACGAGCCAGCCCTGGAGTGGTTCCAGAAGGTGATTGCCCTGAAGGGAGAGGAGACAGCCGAGGCGGCACACTGGGCGAGCCGTATCCAGCTGGGTGCCAAGCAGTTTGACGCGGTGCTGGAGTTGACCACACTGGCGCTCCCGCTGGCGGCCGAGAGTTCTTTCCTGCCAGAACTGCTTGTCGATCGCGCGGATGCGATGTTCGAAAAAGGGGACAAGCAGGAGGCGCTCAAGAACTACCTCGAGGTGGTGGAGAAACATGCTGAAAGCTCGCCCGCTCCGCAGGCACTTTACAACGCGACCTTCACCCTGTTGGACCTTGATCAACATGCAGAGACCGTGACCCGGGCGACCGCTTTCCTGGAAAAGTACAAGGAGAGTGCCCTGCGTCCGGATATCCGCTACCTGCTTGGAGAGGCGTTAGTGCAGCAGGAGAAGATGCCCGCGGCGGAAAGTACCTTCCGGCAACTTCTGAAAGATCACGCCGGCCATTCCCAGTATTCCCAGTGGCAATTGAGACTCTCCTCGATCCTCTACATGCAAAAGAAATACGACGAGACCGTCAGTTTTACCTCGGGCATCCTGGAGAAGCTGGCGGGTCCCCAGGAAAAGGGGCAGGCACACTTCCTCGTCGGCTCGGCACATTTTTTCCAGGACAAGTTTGCCGAGGCGGCGACATCGCTGTCAGCGTCCCTCGAGGTCGCTCCCAAGGGTGGACAGGCGGACGAGGCACTCCTTTACCTGGCGCGATCCCAGTTCAAGCAGGACAAGCTGGCTGAATCGCGGACAACCCTTGAACGGCTTCTGGCTGATTTCCCCAAGGGCCGCTTCCAGGGCCAGGCCTACTACCGGCTGGGAGAATGCCTGGATGCGGAGAAGAAGCCAGCCGAGGCAGTCAAGCAATACGACTTGCTGTTGGCCAGCGTTCCCGAGTCTCCCTACGTTCCTTATGCCCTCTACAACAAGGGTTATGATCTGCTGGGGCTTGAGAAGATCGATGAGGCAGCTGCTGTTCTTGCTGACCTTGTGAAGCGATTTCCGGAGCATGAGATCAAGAAGGCAGCGGTGATTGCCCAGGCAGAGACAGTTTACCGTCGTGGCCGAGGGCAACTGGATGATGATAAGTACGAGGAGGCAATTGTATCGCTCAAGGGACTCCATGATGCTTATCCAGATTTCCCTCGCCTCGATGCCGTTCTTTACGATCTTGGCTGGGCTTACCTGGGTGCCGGCAAACAGGACGAGGCGGTTGAAGTCTTCGTGCGGATTACGAAGGATCACAAGGAGAGCAGTTTTGTTGCGGATGCTCACTACCGGATTGGAGAAAACCAGTACGACGATGACAAGTTCGGCGAGGC
>JAPYUD010000251.1:0-1294 GCA_029936215.1 Pirellulaceae bacterium
TTTCAGTGGAGATAAAGATGAAAAACAGCCTGGCCTTCCTGATCTTGACCCTTGCCATCGCACCTGCTGCCAACGCACAGCAGCGAACCGGCGTTCGGCCTTTCCGGATCAAGGTCAAGCAGTCGGTGTTGGACGATCTGGATCAGCGTCTCGCTCGTACCCGCTGGCCCGACCAGATCGAGAATACCGGCTGGCAGTACGGCATTGATCTTGCCTACATGAAACAGCTTGTCGAACACTGGAGGACCAAATACGACTGGCGAGCCGAGGAGAAGAAGCTCAACACGCACGCCCAGTTCACCACGACACTGGATGGCCTGGAAGTGCATTTCGTGCATGTTCGTTCCTCCCACACCGATGCCACGCCGCTGCTGCTGGTACACGGTTGGCCTGGCTCGTTTTACGAATTCCAGAAGATGATCCCGATGCTGACGGAGCCCGAAAAGCACGGCGGCCGCGCCGAGGATGCCTTCCATGTCGTCGTCCCTTCACTACCCGGCTTCGGTTTCTCGGAGAGCCCCAAAGAATCTGGCTGGAGCCAGCAGCGGATCGCCGAGCTTTTTGCCAAGCTGATGGCCCGACTTAAATACGAGCATTACGGCGCCCAGGGAGGTGACTGGGGTGCGGGGATCGTCCGCTGGCTGGCTGCCAATGACGGCGCCCACTGCATCGGCTCGCACAGCAACTTCCCCCCCTCCAGCGCCCCTCGCTCGGACGTGATGCGCGGTGTCAGCGAGGCGGAAATCCAGCGGTACCAGAAGCGCCGACAGGAACTGGCAGATCATACCGGGTACTACTCGATCCAGGGCACCCGGCCGCTGACACTGGCCTATGGACTCAATGACTCACCAGCCGGAACCGCCGCCTGGATCGTGGACAAGTTCTGGGCCTGGAGTGACCACAAGGGGGACCTGGACAATAGCTACACCAAGGATGAACTTCTGACCAACGTGATGATCTACTGGGTCACCAGTTCGATGCCCTCCTCGGTCCGGATTTACTTTGAATCACGTCACGGTCTGCCGCGGCCCAGCTCGATGACCCCTTTCGAGGCCAGCGGACCTCATGCCCCACTTGGTTTTGCGCTCTTTCCCCGGGAGATCAACGTTCCTCCGCGGATGTGGGTAGAAAGAAGCGTCGGAGATCGTTTCGTCCACTGGACAGAATTTCCCAGCGGCGGCCACTTCGCGGCCATGGAAGAACCCAAGCTGCTGGCCGAGGATGTGCGGACCTTTTTCGCAACGGTTCGTGAGCGTGCTGTGAAGTAAATTTTTGCCCTGCAGCGGATTCCCAC
>JAPYUD010000251.1:1304-5641 GCA_029936215.1 Pirellulaceae bacterium
GACCGGACCCTCCCCGGGCAAGGACACTATCTTTGATAATGCCTATGGTTATTAGCCCGGAAACGCCTGGCGGCCGGTCTCATTCAGCCAGTCTGGAGCATCACCGCCGCCTCACTCCGATTCTTCCGGGTCTGCAAGCTACTTTTCACGTACGTAGACCGTGACTAGCTCTCGGCGCCACTAAAAAGGGGCTGGATCACCTCGCCCCGGTTGAGCCGTACCGGGCGATCAAAGCGGTCGTAGCCCTCGGCATCCAGCGGTAACCCCAGCACATCGTAGACCGTGGCGCCCAGGTCATTGGGCGAGTAAGGATTGAGAACCGGGTAGCTGGCATGCTTGTCGGACTTGCCAATTACCTGGCCTCCCTGGACACCCGCGCCGGCGAAAACACCAAAGAAACAGGGGCCCCAGTGATCCCGTCCCGCCTTGTCATTGATCTTGGGCGTGCGGCCAAACTCTCCCATCATCATCACGAAGGTATCGTCCAGCAGCCCCCGCTCATCCAGGTCCCCAAGCAGCGCCGAGACCCCCTTGTCCAGCGGCGGCAGAAGCCGGTCCTTGAGCGCGGGAAAGATGTCACCGTGGTTGTCCCAGTTCTGTACTGAACCGACATTCACCTGCACCACCGGCACCCCCACCTCCACCAGCCGGCGGGCCAGCAGCAGGGACTGGCCTGTCTGGTGCCGGCCATATCGATCCCGAATCGCCTCTGGCTCGCGGTCCATCTCGAATGCCTGGGAAAGCTTGCTGGAGGTAAGGATCGAGAATGCCAGTTCCTGTTCGCTGGTCATCCGCCTGCCGGCCGCCGTGCGGGACAGCCGAAGCCGCTGCTGGTTCAGGTCCCCCAGCAGTGCATTTCGGTCGGAAATCCGTGCCACGTCCAGTCCGGGGCTGAGCGAGAGGTTGTCGACCTTGAAGTCTTTCTTGTTCGGGTCTGCCGTGATCTGCCAGGGGTCGTACTTCGGTCCCAGAAGCCCCGCATGCTGTCCCGGCCAGGTCAGTGCCCCCTGCATCAGAAAGGTAGGCAGGTTCACGCCGCTGGGAATTCCGTCATTACGCGGACGCAGGTAGGCAAGGGCCGATGCATAGGAGGGCCAATCGTCGCGAGAGGCAATCTTGTCAAAAAACCCACCCGGCTGTAGTTCCCCGGTCAGCACGTAATGGGTGGACATCAGGTGGTTATTATCGCCATGCGTGAAGGAACGGACGACCGCGTACTTGTCCGCCATGGCCGCAAGCTTGGGCAGGTGTTCGCAGACATGCAGGCCCGGCACGCTGGTACTGGTCGCCTTGAATTCCCCTCTCACCTCGGCCGGCGCATCGGGCTTCATGTCGAAGGTATCGTGGTGGCTGGCAGCGCCGGTGAGAAAGACAATGATCACCGAGCGGGCCCGCGCCCTGGCTGCTGCAGCGGCAGCCTGCTGCCTGAGCACCGCCGGCAGGCCCAGGCCGATCGCCCCGGAGTAGCCCACCTGGAGCAGCTCCCGCCGGTTCACCCGGAAGGGACTCTTTCCAGCCTGTTTCTTTTCCACCATTGGCAATCTCGTTGTTTCAGGGCAGGCGGTGACGCGATCCTGTCCGCTGCCTCACATCTTACCGCAATCGGATGTTTCCTTCATGGCCGATTCGACTGGCCAATTCAAGATTCTAAGGGCCGAACTGCTCCAGCATCAGCTGTACGGGCCTGTTAGCCGGGTCAATCTGCAGCGATTTCTCAAAGGCCTTTTTTGCTTCCTCACGCTCGCCACTCCGGTAAAGATACTTGCCCAGCAGGTCCCAGTCCCCTGTTCTCCTGCGCATCGTGGTAACTTCTTTCATCAAGCTGGCCGCCTCGGCAAACTCCTTGCGGTGGAAATGCGCCGTCACCTTCACCAGCAAAACTCCCACCCGATGCTCGACAGCCAGTTTCTCATCTGCCAGGGCATAATCCGCATACATTTCAAAATCGCCGTTCTGATTGAAAAGTGACAATTCAGCCAGCAGCGCCGCCAGTTCACCATCCCTGAGACCCTGCTTCCACACCTGGCGGAGTATTTCCTCACCCCTGGCCAGGTAAGCATCCTCATGTGGCCCGGCCAGCGAGTGTTTTGACAGGTTGTAGTAGGCCACTCCCAGTCCCAGGTCTCGGTCCAACTGGGAGAAACTACCAAGATCAACCATCGGCACCAGTTCAGGTGCCGATCCTGTTACCGGGGCCCCCACCTCCAGTGAAACAGATGGATCTTTCTTATGCAGGCCAATCCTGTGGTGGGTAAAAGTCATGTGGGGAGACTCGGTCCCGGTGTTTGGCATGTGGCAGGCGACGCAGTAATTATCAGGCCGCTCGGCCATCCGCACCTCGGACTCGACCGTACATGCCTCTTCCAGATGGCACCCCAGACAGTTTCGCTTGTGATATTCCACCGGATCCGCACGGGGCGGAAGATCATGGGGATTGTGGCAGGTCCTGCAGGTCATCTGCGACGCCTGGTAACAGGCGCTTCGCCTCATCTGTTCCATATGGCCAACCTCGGTCATCTGACTCTGGGCGGTATCCTTTCGAAAGTCCAGACGGAACGAGCTTAACGGCAGCCCGGGGCGATAATCTCCCTGTCGACGACCTCGCACAAAAGCCAGGCCGGGAAACCCCTGGTGACACTGGGAACAGATGTCCTCGGACAACTCCCGGGAAAGATGCGCCGGGTTGACGATCGTGTTATCAAACCTCTCTTTGCCTTCCCCGGGACTCCCGGCGAGTTGTTTCTTGACATGCAGTGAACCCGGGCCATGACAGCGTTCGCAACTAATCCATTGCTCGGTGATTTTCATCCTGTTGACTGTCTTGCCAACCACCTCCGACTGGCCAACGTGGCAGGTCAAGCATTTCTTTCCGACGGCGCGTTTGAAACCTGGTTGATCGGGTTCGTCATACCCTGGTGACATCCTCCATTTCTCTTGCGGTGGGTACCAGGTGACTGGTGACTCGAACAGAAAACCTTCCATTTCCACCAGGTAAGTTCGCGAGTGGTGACCTGAACCGATCACATAGCGGACAGGATGGTCAACCAGCACCTGCTCGGTGCCATCCACCGAGGTGCGTTCCTGGTGGAACATCTGGCCCTCCTTGTGATAGATGCGGTAGCTGCGATCGGACTTCGGATGGTCCACCTCGCCTCCGGGCGGCTCGTTTGCCAGGTCGATATCCGCGAGCGACTGGCCCATGCCGGTATGAATGTAATTCTCGTGTTCCTCGGCATGGCACTCGATACAGCGGTCGTTGCCGACGTACGTCGCATCCTTGACATTCAGGAAGGGACTCGCCGGGATCGCTGGCAATTCTGGCTGGACGATCGTGACCGTATCTCCCGGTGGATTGGCCGCAGGCGGGCGATCTCGCTTGCATCCAGCCCCGCCTACAAGCAGGCCGGCAAGGAGGATCACCGCCAGGCGTGGATTTCCACCCTGTCGAAACTCCCCGGTTTTTTGTTTCACACGGTCCATATAAACATTATCGGCGATTGCCCCGGAAGGCTCAATCTTTGTCGAGAGGCACCAGCTGCGAATGCAGTCTACAATTCAATTATCTCATCGGTAACAATCCGGTAGAAACGCTCTGAAATCAGAGGTGGATGAGAGGACAGGAAATCCAGGTGAAACGCAGGAATTTCGGCCGCAACCAGATCCTCACGCCGTCGACAGCCTACACCCCTGCCAACGAACAGGAAGTCCTCGAGATCCTCGCTCGGCACCAGGACCAGAACATCCGGGCTGTCGGAAGATTGCATAGCTGGAGCGAAGCAGCGGTTACCGACGGCGTGCTGCTGGACCTGAGACGATTGAACTCTGCCCATCTCCAGGCAAACAAGGACACCCCGGAGACATCCTGACAGACGCTTGTCTGCTGTTGAAGAGCCGCTCTACCACTGCCTAGCGACCAGGATTGCCTGCTGCACGTCAGGCGGGATCTTTCCGATCGAGCGGTCAAGGATTTCACGGCGGTCCAGCATCTTCACATCTCCTCCCTGGAAGAGCGGGGGAGGGAGTTCCAGTGCCCGCTTATAACTCCCGCGGGCCAGGTTCTGAAGCTGGCCGAGCCGTTGCTGTGCCACGGAACGATCCTCGACACGTGCTCGTACCGATTCGAGGTAGGATTGCCAGTGATAGAGGTCACCCAGCTTGACGAAGTGCATTGCCCGGGGCCGCAACTGGGCCATTCGTGTCTCCAACGTGATCGCGGCGGCAATATCGCCATCGGCCTGCTGCAATTCCTCCAGCGACCTGGCTTGCCGGGCCACTTGCATCGGCATGCGGACCCCGTCGGGCTGGCGATTGGACCAGAAACCACACATCACCACCAG
>JAPYUD010000252.1:0-5625 GCA_029936215.1 Pirellulaceae bacterium
CCCTGGCGAGCACCACCCTGGCGGGCGCCACCCTGTCCCTGTTCAGGACGTTGAGGAGGTTGTTGCTGGGCATTCGTGGTTTCTGTAACAAAGGCGAACAGGAGGATACTGATCACGGTGAGAAAGTGCCTGGTCATAGCTTTTGTTCCTTGAAAAATTAGCGCCCCGTTGTGATGCCACGTAATAGTCTAGCTCGTTATTTGCTTTCTATACAGTAAAGCTGCTTGTCAGAACGAAGAAAGATCTGTCCCCGGCTGATTGCCGGACTCGCATTAAACTGGGATTCGTCATTGTCCAGCTTGTTTTGACCGATTTGCCTGAATCGTGGTCCTGTTGCCAGCACGAAGACTCCTGCACTGCGGCTGACCGAATAGAGCTTGTCATCCGCCAGCACAACCGACGCGTAAAAAGCTCGTCCTCCGCCGAAGCCACCGCTGCTGGAAAGCCTCTGCTGGTAGATAATCTCTCCGCTGTCTGCCTTTAGGCAATGGGCAATTCCACGGTCGCTTACCCAGTACAGGTATCCCTCGTGGACGATCGGTGAGGGGACATAGGAACTGGCTTCGCTGGACCAGCTCAGGTGCGAGTTGGTCACGTCGTCCGTGCCACCAAGGCGGATTGCCGCAGTACTTCCACGTCTCCCTCCCATCACGAAAATCGTGTTTCCCTGCAACACGGGACTGGGGGAGATGTTGCCGTCGGTCGCCGTGCTTGCATACCAGAGTAGCTTGCCAGTGGCCGGGGCCAGTCCCCAGACCTCGCCCGGTACCGAGACAACAACCTCGTCGCGTCCGGCGACGCTTGTCAGCAGGGGGGTGCAGAATGTGTTTTCCAGGCCCTTTGCCTCGGCCTTCCAGATTTCTTTTCCACTGCTCTTGTCGAGTCCCCGGATGGAGAGGCTCTCGTCCGAGGCGTTAATGATAACTACATTCCCGGCCAGGATCGGGCTGCCAGCGGAGCCCCAGAGACGCGTGCCAGACTGCTTGCCGATATCGGTCTGCCAGAGCTGCCTGCCCTGCATGTCGTGGGCAACGACACCCGCTTTCCCAAAAAAGGAAACGATCACCTCGCCATCGGAGACGGGAGTACTGGAAGCATAGCCATGTTCGGTAATGAAGCCCTGGTAGGCATCCTCCGGATGAACAGCGGAAACCGTGGATTGCCACTGCAGCTCGCCACTCTGACGATCCAGGCAGAGCAGGTGACGTTTCAGGCCGGCAATCTCTCCGGCGTTGCCGATGGGATGTCCGTAGCCGCTGTACGACGTCACAAGGACTCTCTCGCCGACAATAATCGGGCTGGAAGAACCTGGCCCAGGCAGCTCGATCGACCAGCGAAGGTTCTCCGTGGTACTCCAGTTGGCTGGAACCGGGACATTCTCCCGGCTGATTCCCGAGCCGTCATTACCCCGGAATCCTCGCCAGTCCTCGGCAAAGGAAGAAGCTGGGATCGTTGCCAAAAGAAGCAATGCCGCAGCAATGATCGATCGGGACATCCCTCGTTGCCTCTTGGGTTCAAGTACACGTGAGAAGGCCGGTTGTTATTGCCTCCGGTTGTAATAAACCCACCAAGAGAGAAGAAGTCTCGAAGTTCTCGTCGAGAACTTCTCTTATTGCTACCACTGTCACGGTGCTTCAACAGGATCCGGGCTAGTTCCCTGGCGACGATAACTGATACGCCACTCCGTGGCATCTCGCACCAGGGTGACACTGGTTGATTCTCCCATGTGGGTGGATGTCTCCGCGCCGACGGCGACCTCTTCTTCACGCACGATCTCATATCCACCTGGGAAATGCTGGTGCATCAGAATATCGGCCTTTTCACGATGGTCCACCGGCCAGTTTCCAGTCGAGGGAATGGCAACCACGCCATGGTCGGCTTCCTTGAGTACGTAGCGGGCATTCTGGCAGCCAGTGAAACCAAGTATGCCGCCGGCAAGAAGAATGACCAGGAGTATGCGGACCATGGTGGAGACCCCTCTACCTCAATAACACCAGGAGAATCTGGACGAGGGAAGAGACTAGTGGATCCGGATATCGTTGGGCAAGGTCAGTTACTTGCTGGAGCCGATCGCGTAGAGGTGCTTGGTCGTCCGTACGTAGAGCGTGTCGTCGACCGGTACCGGGGATGCCTGGCAGCCATTGTCCAGCGTGCTGGTGGCCAGAAGCTTGTACTCGTCACCCGCCGCAATCACATGGGCATCACCCTCAAGACTGAACCAGTAGATCTTCCCTTCCGAGTAGACCGGCGAGGAGCGATAACTTCCTCCCCCTCCCACGCGTTGCTGCCAGATGATCTCTCCCGATGCGGCGTTCAGGCAACTGGCAATTCCCTCGTCGTTCAGAAGGAATAGCCGGTCATCGATCAGCAGGGGAGCAGGGCGCTTCGGGATGGACTTGCCAGAACTCCACGCCATGTGCGTCTCGGTAATGTCGCCGGATCCATCAGGGCGGATCGCGACCAGGGAGGTTGGTCCGGAACCAGCGGCAATGTAGAGCAGGCCATTACCGACCAGCGGCCTGATGGCAGCGTTCATGCCCCCGTGTCGAATCCGCCAGAACTCCTCGCCAGTGGCAGGGTCGTATGAAATCGTCTCCACTGCACTGGGGCTGACAAACTGCTTGCGGCCATTCACGTTGATGAGGGCACCGGTCGAGTAGGCTTTCTTGCGATCGCCATTGTCTGTTCCGTAGTCGATATTTCGATCCCGCTTCCAGGTTGTCTTGCCAGTCTGCTTGTCCAGGGCGACGACGAACTGGAGGTCGTAACCATCATAGGCCACGATCAGGTGCTTGCCCGCAATGACCGGGGAGGAGCCAGGTCCTCGCCAGTGATTGCAGGCAAAGTCGCGACGGGTCCAGAGAATTCTGCCTGAACTGGAATCCAGGCAGGCAGTGCCATAACTGCCAAAGTGAACATAGACGCGGCCTTTCTCGATCACCGGAGTGGGGGAGGCATAGCTGTTGGTGGGGTGACAGAAACGCGGTTTCTCATTCTCGAAAACAAGAATGTCGTGGACGATCGTTCCCTTGATGCGATCCACGCAGAGAGCGTACAGCTTCTTTCCGTCCTCGGTGGCCGTGGTAAGCCAGAGCTGGTTACCCCAGCTGACAGGAGAGGACCAGCCCTTGCCATGAACCTCCAGCTTCCAGCGGATGTTCTCGGTCTCGCTCCATTTCAATGGCAGGTTCTTTGCCGCCGAGATTCCTGTGCCGGCCGGGCCCCGGAACTCGGTCCAGTTTTCACCTGCTGCCGGGACGCAGAACAGGAGTGTCATCGCCAGAGTCGTTGCCAGGGGAAGTCGAGAGTAAAACATGGTGGGATTCCAGGGAGGTTGGAGGTTGAATGATGACAACATCCTAATAATCCTCGTCCTCCTGTGCCACAGGTTACGTACTGTCAGCATGAAGGAAAAACAGCTGTATTTCCTTGATCAAGGACTGACCACACCTGTCATCAAAATGATGACATCCACCTGGGCTGCCTGGAATCGCTAAACTCTTCGCCACAACCTAATAACATGCCTTGTTTTAAGGGTAAATTAGGGGGCTGGAGGAAACAGCCCTATACTCTTGGCATGCCTTGTGCATTCCTATTCCTGTACGCCTACGTGCTTGGCTGGTACATGCACGAAAGTTATGGATGCGATAACAGCAAGTAAAGGATGACAAGCAATGAAACGTTCTGCCCTTACCCGTGATGCAGTGGTCCTGGTGCCCTTCGTGATGCTGATGTTGGGGATCATTGGAGTCAATGGTCAGCAGGTAGCTCCGGCTCCAGGTGACGGGGCCGAAGTACAGGAGGACGTGGAAGTCCTGGGCCGCGGCCCACTTCACGAGGCATTTGCGGAGCAGGTGAACCATGATCCTCAGGCAGGAATTGTCGTTCCCCAGGCTCCCCCCACGCCGATCGCCGAGGAACCGCCGGAGTACAAGCCCGAAGAGGATGGTGTGATCTGGATTCCAGGATACTGGGGTTGGGATGATGAACGAGAAGACTTCATCTGGATCAGTGGGGTCTGGCGAAATCCACCGAGGGGACAGCGCTGGGTACCTGGTTACTGGCATGATATCGACGAGGGTTTCCAGTGGGTGTCCGGATTCTGGAAGACAGCTGTCCAGCGTCAGGTTGAGTACCTGGACCAGCCACCAGCAAGCCTGGAACGTGGCCCCAGCACGGCTGCGCCGACCGCGAACCATTTCTGGGTTCCCGGTTGCTGGGTAAACCGGTCAAGCTGGGTCTGGCGGCCTGGTTACTGGCGGCGATTTCGCGCCAATAGCACATGGATACCTGACCACTACGTTTGGACTCCCCGGGGTGTCGTGTTTGTAGGGGGTTACTGGGATCACCGATTCAGTCTACGTGGACAGGTCTATGCACCGGTCTACGTGCCCCGGGTCGTGTTAGCTCGCCCACGGTTCGTCTATCGGCCCTATTGCGTGGTTGACCTGGATTCGATCGGTCTCCACATGTTCGTTCGGCCCCGCTACGGTCATTACTACTTTGGTGATTTTCATGACCCGCTCTACAGGGACCGCCATATTTACAGCAGCCTCTACTTCCATACCCGGCTGTTTGGATATGATCCCATCCTGTCTTACAACCAGTGCCATTACTCTCGGTATGGCATCAGCTACTTCAACCACCTGCACCACTGGCATAGCTACTTTGGCCTCCATCCGCACCATCGTCCGGGCCGTACTTTCGGTGCCCAGTTGAGCTTTGCGGCGGGAGGTCATGGTTCATTCTTGAATGTCTCGGTCTTTGTCCATTCGGTGCATGATGTCATTCACTCCGGGCATGGTCATCACCAGGCGCTCGTTTCGGTGGGGAGCAACTACCGGAAGGATCTTGTTGAGGGGTCGAGCCGGGTTCGAGAACTGGCGCAGCAACGCCAGTTGACAGAACGTGAAGTCAGGCCAGGGGTGAACCCTGCAGGGACGACTATCAACAAGCTTGCCGGTACGAAGGGGAGTTCCTGGAAACTGCCGGAGAATCGACCGGTTCCCGGCCAGCGTACGGTTCCGGGCACCAGTCCGCCGGTACGCCCTGAGAAGGCGGATGTGTTATCACTTCCGCCAGGGGCCAAGACGTCGAAACTTGTGGTCAGTGACCCCAGTTCGGGAAAGCCGTCGATTTCCCCGTCGGCTGTTCCAGCGACGATTCGGCAACGTCCGACACTGGTCCCAACCCGTCCAGGTGGAGTGGCTGGTACGAGTCCGGATCGACCGACAAGGCCTGGGACAAAATCCTCGGCAACTAACCTGCCAAGGCCTCCAGCACGTACGACGGTTAATTCGAATTCGCGGACCCTTCCGCCATCCCCTGGAGCACGACCGTCAAGCAGCTCGATACGCACTCGTCCGGCGCCACCATCGCCTGGAGCTCGGCCGTCGAGCAGTTCGATACGCACCCGCCCGTCGGCGCCATCGCCTGGAGCCCGTCCGTCGAGCAGTTCAATACGCACCCGCCCGTCGGCGCCATCGCCTGGAGCCCGTCCGTCGAGCAGCTCGATTCGTCCGAGCAGCCCGTCGACTTCTCCCGGTGGACGACCGTCAAGCAGTTCAATTCGCACTCGTCCGGCGCCACCATCGCCTGGAGCTCGGCCGTCGAGCAGTTCGATAC
>JAPYUD010000253.1:0-5611 GCA_029936215.1 Pirellulaceae bacterium
CGTCACTCTTCTCAGCCGTGGACCTACTGCCGACGTTCTGCGAGGTCGCCGGGGTCACGTTACCTGCCGATTACTCGCCGGATGGTGTGAGCCAGCTGGCCACGCTGCTGGGGAAACGCCATCCGAGTCGCGAAAAGCCGCTGTTCTGGAAAATGGCCGGCAGCTGGCCTATTCAGAAACGCAGGCCCTACCACTGGGTCTCCTACGCCATCGTGCACCAGCACTGGAAGCTGGTGAGCAACCAGGATTCCAGCTATGTCGAACTCTTCGACATCGGCACGGACATCTTCGAAGCGACGGACTTGAAGGAACAGGAACCGGCCGTCGTGGCACAGTTACTCAAGAAACTCGACGCCTGGAAGGCGACACTTCCGGCGAAACCGACCGGCAATGTTTTCTCGGCAGAGCGATCGGGCGCTGTCCGGGATGAATGAACGGCTGAGAGTCCAGGGCCCGGATCGTTGTGTCTTCAAGTTGCCAGAAGTTGTCTTCGGCCTGGACAAATCCCATCCCAAAGATGACCGACTCGTCGGTCGGACCAAGAATATGTGCAACACCCCACTCGTCACGGTGAATCGTCACTGCCGTGGCCAGCGCCTGCGAGTTGTCCATTGCGATCTCGTCCGCCAGGGCTGGCAGACCGCACAACAGGCGAGACAACAATAAACAGACAGGCAGTCGTTTGATGGCAGGACCCTGGGCCGTTAGTAAAGGGAAATTCCTCGTGCATCGATTGTAAACACTTGGGGTGAGAAGTCAGAGGTTATTAATCTCTCACAGGCGAAGCCCTAACCTCTTACTCCATTGCCCGCCCAGAGATTTTCTAGCGGCCGCCGATGGATGGATTGGAAAGCAATCCAGCTGTGACTGAAAGATCAAGACGATCACTCACTTTGTCAGGAAGACCTGGCTCTCCACGACCAGCTTGACCAGGTCCCGCAGGCCATTGCCCCTGGCCTGGAGCTTCCTGACAATCTCGTCCACCTCACCACGATCTGTCGCCTCAAGGAGGCGGCCACTGGAATAAGCCAGCAATTTTTCTGCCAGGCAGCGAACAACCTGCGATTCCCGCCCGACAAGCATTTTCTTGTACTCGACAATATCTGCCACCTTCTGGCCTGTCGACATCGTGGACGAGGCATCGATATTGTCCCTGCCCTTCGGGTACCTGTCCCGCCATCGGCCAATGGGATCGAAGTTCTCAAAGGCAAAACCGAGGGGGTCAATCTTGCTGTGACAACTTTTACACGCTTCCTGTTCACGATGGAGCTGAAGTTGTTCACGGATCGTCCCGGCATTTCGCAGATCCGGAGAGAGCGGTTCGACATCCGGTGGCGGTGGTGGAGGGGGAGTTCCAAGAATATTTTCCAGCACCCAGACGCCGCGAACCACCGGCGAGGTATCCACACCGTTCGCGGTGGCGGTCATCACGCTGGGTTGGGTAAGGAGGCCACCACGGCGCGGATCATTCGTCGGCACCTTGCGAAGGAACTCTCCTTTCACATCATCGCGCCCGTAAAAGACCGTCGCGATCGATTCGTTCAGGAAGGTGTAATCGGAATCGATCAGGTCACGAACCGGGCCATTTGTCCTCAACAGGTCGGCAAAGTAGGCATCGGTCTGGGCGACAATCTGAGGCTGGAGCCGGCGGTCCCAGTAAACACGGAAAGGGCCTGACCGTTCGGGCGGGTTCTCGCTCAGCTTGTCGAGTCTCAACCAGCGTTCGGTAAAGTGCCGCGTGAAAGCCGCTGCCCTGGGATCGTCCAGCATGCGGTCCACTTCCTGCTGCACCACGGCGATGTTGGTCAGCCTGCCCGATTCTGCAAGATCCATCAGCCGCTTGTCCGGCATGGAGGACCAGAGGAAATAGCTCAGCCGCGAAGCGATCTCGTAATTGCCCAGCCGTCCAGGTTTTTCGCGAAGGTAGAGAAATTCCGGGGAACAGAGGATTGCCGTGTAGCCGGCCTGGAGAGCCTTCATGGTCCGCGCTGCCTGGGCAGTGACGCCGCCCGGTTGGCTCGGTGCTGTTTTCCCGACGGCCAGCGGCGTCATGGCAAACCCCGGACCGCTCCAGAAGGCCTGCAGGCTGTTGGGCTTCCCATAAGCGAAGTACTCGACCCGAAGGGCATGGGCGCCGGCTGCCAGCTGCATCGCCCCTTTCTTCGTCGAGGCACCATGGAGCCCATCGTGCTCGACGACCGTCTTGCCATCAATAATCAGGCGAGATCCGTCGTCCGAGGCAACCTGGAACTGGTAATCACCCGCCCGCGGTGCATGCAACTTCCCCTCGAAGACCATGCCGAAGTGTTCTTCGATCCCTGCCGGCCGAAGGTCAAGCAAACCGCTCACCAGTGCACCCTGTCCGCTGGGCTTGAGCGCGGAAAACTCTGGAAGCCTGCTCCAGGATCCCCTGTAGGACTTGTAGGTCAATTCCTGGATCACGCTCGCTTCGACCGTGGCCGGATCAGGATTCAGATGCGAGCGAACCAGCCCGACAAAGGGTGCCACTTCTTCCGTCGTAACCGGCCGGCGAAAAGCTCTCCCAGCAAATGCCAGCAGCAATGCCTCCAGGTCTGCCTCGTCAGTCGGCCCGGTTCCATAGAGCGATCTGTGGCTCTTGGGTGGCCACTGATCAACCAGCGGCTCCAGCGTCATGCTGTGGACGTGGAGGCTGGGTCCCTTGTAGTGATTGAGCAGGGTGACAGCCATCTCCCTGGACCAGTCAGCACGCGCCTTGTTGTACTCGTCTTTCTCTGGAATCTCCTTGTTGCTTGGTGCTTTCCGGAAAGCACTGGGCAGATACTTCTGCATCAGGAGATCCGTGCGGGCACTGCGACTGGAGGGACCATTATCCCAGGTCACCTGCGGCAGCCATTGCCTGTCGATCCAGGTTTCAAGCGTGAAGGTACGTCTTTCTCCATCGCCCGGCAGCTTGAGCTGGGTCAGTACGACATGGTCGTTCCTCGACCTGGCCTTGTAGAGTCGCACGCTGACCAGGAAAGGTTCCTCCTGGTTGGTCTGAATCAGCTCGCCCCAGGGGTGCTGCTGGTTGTGCGCCGAGATCTCGATCGTGATCCGGTAGCGAACCGAACTGCCAACACCTCCCCCCAGCGCGTCGGCGCTCAGGGTGCCCGTGCGATAGAGCGCATCAAACTCTGGATTAAGCTCACGGGAAAATTGTTCGAGGTCCCCGGTACCACGTTTACTGATATGGCCCGCGAAACGCCGGGCCTCCGGGGCCGGCCGTGGAGCCGTTTCCGTCGCCAGCTGCAGGCTCTCCTCGGCAGCATCGAGCATCAGCTTGAGGAGGAAGTCGGACATCACGAGTCGGTCACCGATATTGTCGAAGCCATCCTCCTCTTCATCCGCGGGAAAAGCACGAAACGGATCGGAACTGGTATTCTCGACACGGCCGTTGCCGTTATTGTCCACCAGGCCAGAAACGTTTCCGACTCGCAGGTCCGGGTCATTGATATACAGCAAGTCACGCACCGTGTTGCGCAGCTCAAAGCGGTTCAGGCGACGTGCGACCGTCTGCCCGCCGGTACTGCGACGCTCTCGATAGGCCGCTTTCAGCCGGCCGGTCAGGACCTCAACCACCTCGGCCAGTTCCCCGGCGTCGGGACGTGGTTTCCCCTCCGGCGGCATCGCCCCCAGGTTCAACTGGTCCAGAATCTCCTGCCAGGACTCCAGAGTCTGGACGTCGGAGAGCTTCGTACCGAGTGAATCGAATCGCTTGTCGTTCTCCTGCGTCTTGGCACCGTGACACTCGTAGCAGTGTTTCCTGAGAAAGGGACGGAGCTTGTCCAGCGGGGAAGCAGCCTGGATGGCCTCCAGGGGCATCGTGATCACGATCAATACAAGAATGAATCGGAACATCAGGCGTTACGGTGTTCAAGACCGGCCACCGTCCCCGTGCTGGGGCCGAAGCGGTCGATCTCGAGGCCGTGATTCTGGAGGATCGATAGCAGGAGATTGGCCGCGGGGATACGTTGCCCCTTTTCCTCGGTGCTGACCACGTGCTGGCCAAGCTTGAACCCGCCTCCGGCCAGCAGCAAGGGAAGGTCCTTGGTCGAATGTGGCCCGGTTGCCATGCCGCAGCCGAAGAGAATCGACGTATGATCAAACAACGTGCCACCGTTGACCGCATCCTCCTGTGCCTTGAGCAGGTCGATCAGGTGCGCCATCTGCGTCATCATGTTTCGCTCGATGAGATTCAAAGCAGCGATATGATCGGGGCGTTCGCCATGGTGTGAAAAACCGTGGTAGCCACCACTGAGGCCAAAGTCACCATTCACAAAACCAGAAGCCAGGGTAATGGCCCGAGTTGAATCGGTCTGGATTGCCAGCGCGATTAACTCGACCATGGCCCGCAGGTCTGCCTCGGTGCCATTGCCCTGCGACGGCTCCGGGCGTTCGGTTGTCGGCTTCGGCCGGTCGAGCCAGGGCTGCTGCTGGACAATTTTCTTTTCCAGCGTGCGGACCGCTTCAAGGTACTCGGCGAACTTGTGCTGATCCTGTTTGCCAAGTTCCCTGTTCACGGACCTGGCCTTCTCCAGGACCACATCGAGGATGCTGTTTTGTCGCTTCAGCCGCTCGGCTGTAGTGGCCTTCTTCTCGTTCGTGTCAGCAAGGAACAGGGCACGGTACATTTGCCGCAGATCTATTGCCGGCACCTGCACACCGGTACGGGTAAAGCTGACCAGGTTCGACTCATTAACGCGTAGCGTCATGGATGAAAATCGCGTTTCGGCACCGACAAATTCAGCAATCTTCTGGTCCAGGCTGATGTTGCCCTCGGGGAATTGCGATGCCATGTAGGGCCGAACACCACTGAGCAGTACAGGCACTCCCTGGTGGCCGATGGTGTTTCCGTGATCCAGGTGCGAGAAAACGGTGAAGTCCTGGCGATGTTTTTCCAGCGGCTTGAGCGTCTCGGGCATCTCGTAGTCTGATGTCGTCTGCTCGGAACTGGGAAAAAATGTCTTCTTGTAGATGCCATAGTTATTCGACAGGCAGACAAAACGCTTGACCGGCCTGGCGGGCTGAATTGCAGCCCGGCCAATCGGCGCCATCGCTTCGAGCATCGGCAGCGCGATTGCCACGCCGGCCCCCTTGAGAAAGCTCCGTCGTTTCAGGGGAACTCGCATGAAACTCTCCTTCGATGAACTCGCGTATCCGGCTTGGAACGGTCGCTACGTTTCCGTTCCTCGCCACATGTTCCTTTTGAGCCAGCCTTCTATTGTAGATTTCCAGCGACCATCCGAGTAGGGTTTTCGGAAAACGCTCACCATATTCTATTGTCGGCTCTGCTTGTTTGGTTCAAAAGCCCATTTGCATCGAAACGGCGGCCGTGATCACGGCCTGGGCCGAGTTGAGGCGAAAGTGCAACGGACGCCGTGGTAAGCTCGAGCGATTAATCTGCACTCGCATCCCCCGGTTCGGTGGCTGGCGGAATGAAGCCGAACGCGTAGGAATCACCCAACTGACACCGAGTCATGTGGACGATCTCCTGAGCATGGCCTCGAAAATGGGCCGCCGAGTGAAGAATGGCCTGCATTCCGGTGACATCGTTTCCTTGAACAGGCCGGATTCGAAGAAGTTCTTCCGC
>JAPYUD010000254.1:0-5587 GCA_029936215.1 Pirellulaceae bacterium
CTGTTCTTCCAGTCGAGGACCGTACTGCTCGGTCATGTGCGTGACACCGTCCTCGCCCAGGTCAGCGTCGATCATGTCCCAGACGGCCGAGCCCATGCCGGGAACGGTGAATGCGGCCAGCCCGGCCTCTGGATCGGTCGGACCCTTGACCTCGATCGGTCCGATCCGTTCAGCCAGTGCCTGGGCAATTTCCCTGGTATGCCGGGAAGCCCAGATGCCGGAACAGTTGATGCAGCCTCGACCGCTGTTGATGTAGATACTCTCGGCCATCAGGTCGATATAGTTTTCCCAGTCGTCGACGACATCATCGCCGAGCAGGATCTTGGAGAAGCCCGGGCCGTGGGCCTGCACGCGGGGATTCCCCTTGTACTGTTCCACCGTGGCACTCCCCCCGAAGATCATCGAGCGATCGCAGGCGCCGAGCAGGGCAGCTCCCGCCTCGGCACCTCCGGGATAAAGCGAGAATGCCTCGGGCGGAATGCCGGCCTCGACGTAAGCGGCATGCATGCGGTAGGGGGTCCATGGTTCCTGGGGCCCTGGCTTGAGGACCAGTCCCACCTGCAGCGGGATCGCCGGGAGCCAGAGAGTGTGGACACCGGGAGAGTTGGAGGGGAGCACGGCGCCCAGCACCGGTGTCTGTGACTGGTAGCTCAGGACCACGCCCCGGTCCTCGATACCGTAACCGCGGCTAAGGACATCGAGCGATAAACCCCGGGTGAGACAGTCCAGGATCGTGGTCATGTTCCTGAGCACGAAAGAGTTCTTGGCCATGTTGCCGCGGCACATGTGCTCGGGCAGACCGGTGGAAGCGGATTGCTGGTGGACGAAGTCATCAGGGGATTGTGTTCCGTCGCCCAGCGGCAGCGTTCCACTCTCGTAGAGGTCTGCCACGGTGTTCATCTTGTCAAGCAATTGCTCGCAGCTGAAGTCCTTGAGGACCTTGCGGGCGTTGCTGGCCTTTTTCATGTCACGGGAAATAATCCCGCCATTGGTCTGGCTCACCCTGGCAATCGGTTCCCCGGTGCTGAAGTGCAGGACCTCGTCAATCTCCAGCGACTCGTAACTTTCACCCCAGCGGATAATTGGAATATTGAGCACCGTCATCTCCTTCGTTAGCTGCCATGCCGTGTGGCGGTCAGGTGGTTTCTTGCATCGACCGCATGCCCGCAGGGCAAGTTCTTAATTAGAGGATCGTTGGCTAGTAGACCCCGACAGTTGTCGATGTGGCCAGTTCATGGAATGGTCTGACACCACTCACACCATCCCAGGGATAGGTTTCAAAGGGCTCTTCACGTTCTCCCTCGTCCCTTTCCAGGAACCCGGGGACGAAAAACTCCTTGGTCAGTGTTGTCAGTTTTACTCGACCGGTCTCCCCGTAACCTACCTTCTCGTTCGGATCATCAAAACTGACGACTTCCGTGACGGCTCGTGGCTGGGGGGCGTAGTAAGAGATCTTGTAGCCATCCTCGGCGGATACCGGCTTGCTGCAGGCCAGTCCCATCAGCGTGTTGCCGTAGGTTGGTGTCATGTAGACGCCGCTCTTTTCGGGGGCCCCGCCCAGCAGTTCCTCGACCGCGTAGCGGGTCCACTGGGGAGTGAACTCGGTGCCGCCGGAGAAGATACCGGTGATGCCGATTTCCGGCAGGCTGGTCCCTTTCTCCTCAAGACCGATGCAGAGGGAATCGAGGAGCTTGGGAGTGGCAAACAGGCATTTCACATCGTGGCCCGCGGTGAGCACGGTGACCGCCTGGTCAACACAGTGCTTCTTGTATTCATCGAGATGTTCCATCCAGCCCTTCTTGATCAACTTCACGACCCAGCGGGGGTCCAGGTCAATACAGAAGCAAATACCTCCACGATGCTGGCAGAGGTGCTCTACCGCAAGTCGCAGGCGGCGGGGGCCGGAGGGGCCAAGCATCAGCCAGTTGGAGCCACGAGGGAAGTACTCGTCGGGCAGGGTTTCGCTGAAGACCTCGTAGTCGATCCGGAAATCATCGATCACCACGCGGCTCTTGGGTACCCCGGTCGTGCCACCGGTCTCAAAGACGTAGGTAGCCTTGTCGTCATAGGCCCTGGGGACCCATCGACGGACCGGACCACCACGAAGCCAGTCGTCTTCAAAGAGGGGGAATTTCTTCAGGTCGTCGTAACCGTTGACCTCCGTTAACGGGTCAAAATTCAATTCCGCTTTTTTCCCCAGCCAGAAAGGACACCCGGTCTCGTCTCGAAAGTGCCACTGGACCGTCTCCACGGTATGGGCATCAAGTCGCTCGCGGGCCTGTTGTTCCAGTTCAGCCATTTTTTCGGGGTTTGCTGTCTCGCTTGAACTCATGAACGGCTTCCCAGTATCGGTTGTAGTATAGGTTTCACGTGCCCTCGGGGTGGTTTCACCGCATTTTATGGCACAAGGGGAGAGCACCAGCGGGCTACCGTCAGGCGGGATTAACATTGAAAATAACGGACAAGCAGGGGCAATACAACCATCGGCGAGAAGGACGGGAGGCTGCCCCTGGAATGGGACTGGAAATGGCTCCCGCCTGTGAACTGTTAGCCCCTCTCGCCAAGCCATCTGGTGAGCAGGGAGGCGAGCTGATCGCGACGATCGCTGTAGTGATGGTCCGCTCCCGGGATCACGCTGATCGTACCCGGCCAGTCGGGATCCGCGGCAGTAGCATGCCCGACCGCTTCTGCCAGGCCGGCAAAGGCAATGCTCCCCTGGTCGACCTCCAGGCTGCCGAAGGTGACCAGCAAGGGAGAGCGGACCTGCTGGATAAAGGTGAGCAGGTTGTACCGTTCCCCGGGACCGTACTTGTCCAGGTAGCCGCGGGCAGTGATCAGCAGGGGAAGGGGAAAGCGAATCTCGATCAACTCCTCCCCACGTCCCTCACTTACTCGCTGCTGTGCGAGTTCCAGGGACTCGCCAAACAGGCTGCTGGTCTCGGCTGCCAGGAAAGCCTGGCAGGAAAGCCGGGGAGGTGAGATGGCGAGCAGGGCACTCACCTCCTCGATCGGCTGATGGGCCTGGCTGTAGATCACCTTCAGAGCTCCCAGGCTATGGCCTAGCAGGATCACCTCCTGGTACCCTCGCTCCTTGGCCAGTTCGACCCAGCCGGCAATGTCGTGACGGCAGTCATCCACGATTTCAAAGGCAGCTCCCATGCGACGGGCACCGTCGCGTGAACCGATCGTGCAGTAATTGTCATGCCCGCGAGTATTCACTCGCAGCACGTCCAGGCCCGCCTGGTTCAGGGATTCCCCAAGTGACTGCATCAGGCTGGACGCGTAGAAGTTGCTGGCCACGCCATGCAGGCAGATAACCAGGCAGCTGGCAGGCTGCCCGGAGGCCTGGCCGAGAGCTCCCCAGAGTCGGAGTCCGTCGGGGGTTGTGGTCTGGACGAGTTCAACGTGCATGCGACGGTCCAGCTCGCTGGAGAGAAGTCTGCTATCGGGACCCGGTTACTCGCGTGCTGGTGAACTGCTGAGCTGGGAGAGAACCTGCAGTACCCCGTTCAGGTGAGCCAGCCGCGGTCCGTAGCGGTCCACGAATTCACTTAACATGAAGTTGCTGTCGAGCAACGCTTCATCGCTATCACAGACATCGGTGGTGAGCTGTTCGAGGAACTCCGTCTGGGCACGGCTCAGGGTCTCCGCGGCGGAACGGCAGTTACGAGCCAGCTCCGGGTTGGCTTCTTTCCACTGGTCCAGCTCGCCCGATCGCTGGTTTTGCTGGGAGATATTCTGCGCGACCAGTTTTTCCAGCAGCTCGTTTTGCGCATCTATTTTTTCCAGCAGCTGAACAAGAATGGCGGCCAGCTGGTTGTCGTCGCCGGCCGGCTTCTGGCCGGCAGCTGGTGGGCTGCTCTCGGCCGAAACATCAATGGGCCCGAAGATCGGGGGCAGTTGCTGGGGGTCCTGGCTCATGAAATACTCCTCGCGTGATATTTCTATTGTAATCGAAATTCCTGATGCTGCACGCCTTGATTTTGAGCGGATTTGGACCGTTTCTGCATTCCAGGGCTGGAATCGAGGTCCGGGGCTGGAAGGTGCCGGAACAATAAGCCCCCCGGAAAGAGACAATTCGTGGAGTCAGTAGGCACCGAATCCCGATTCCCCTGATACGGAACACCTTTCTGGCCGGTGGAGGGTGCGCAGAATTTTTATGTGAAGATATAGGCGTTACGGATGACAGGACAGGATTCCCAAGCAACTCCCGTACTCGCTTTCCTGACTGTTTGTGAGGGGGAGGACGGTAACTGTTTTGGGGGCCTGCTGGCAGTGAACCCCAGTGGCCGGCCATTGGAATTCCACTGTACCGCTCCGGTTCGGGCGAACCGGGCACAGCAGATCCTGTTTGGGAGTACGCTGCCCGCATTTGTTTATGGAGAACAGATTTCAAAGGCATTGCTCTCGGGGCTGGAACTTGTGCCAGCAGTTGTCTGTACCGACAGGACGCCGGTACTGGCAGTGCAACCAGACGTTACTGAGCCGGTGGTGCTTGTTGAGCGAATCGAGCAAGGAAACGAGGAAGGAACAGAAGTAACGCTGGCCAGGGATACGGCCGGTGCGGTGACAGCCGGGTTGAGTTGGGAGATGGGATCCTATCGGCTGACAATCGATCAGCGTCGGGAACAGCAACGTGCTGAGATCGAGAGGCTGATCGAGTTGCTTGACGAGACCGTGGAACTGGATGAGCCCTTCGAACGAATTCGTGAGGCAATCCAGGAAGCACAACGGTCGGCTCGAGCAGCGTGAGCCATTTATTCCAGGGATGGAAAAGTTGAAAATCACGGGACGATTAAAAAGGCAGGTGCCGATCCCGGTTTCCGTTATGCGCTGGCATGACGGGGCCAGGGGGCAATCGCTGTCGCCGGAAGTGAAGCTGTTTGCCACGGGCTGGCAGGCAGCACTCCATCGCTCTGGAAATGTCCAACTGGAAACCAGCGACTGGCAGGCAGTGTCGCCGCGCGTGGTCTCGATTCCATTGGATGCGGTACGGCCGCGCAGCCAGGGATTTCGCTTTTCCCAGCTTGCTATCGAGGAACCGGTCGAGGACCACCAGGCTGTCAGGCAGCCACCACGAAAGCCTGCAAAACTCCAGCAGCCCCGGCCGGCAACACGGATCCGTCCGCCCGGGGATGTCGTCAAGCTCCAGGACCGGCTTTTCTACCTCCTGCAGCCACCGCTGGAGTCCCTCTTCAATTCCTCGGCCCTGCGTTTTCCCCTTGAGCCGTTCCCGTACCAGTTCGAAGGGGTCGCCTTTCTTTATCCTCGCTACGCGGCCATCCTGGCAGACGAGATGGGCCTGGGGAAAACGATGCAGGCGATTACCGCGATTCGCATGCTGCTCCGCTCCGGTGAAATATCCCGCGTGCTGATTGTCTGCCCCAAGCCGCTGGTTACCAACTGGGTGAGGGAATTTGCAATCTGGGCAGCGGAGATACCGGTTGCGGTGGTCGAGGGAAACCAGGCCCGGCGTCGCTGGCAGTGGCAACAGTCGTGGCCACCGGTGCTGGTTGCTAATTACGAGCTGCTGGTAAGGGACCGGGATGTCCTGGAGTCGCCGGAGATGCATTTCGACCTGGTTGCC
>JAPYUD010000255.1:0-5581 GCA_029936215.1 Pirellulaceae bacterium
CGTTACGCCACTGCTTGCCAGCGCCAGCGACTGGCCCTCGTTGAACGCGAACCCTGCCGAGGTTATGCGGGTCATACGGTTATCACTCAGTGAGGTTCGACGGCCGGAGAACTGGGGGAATCACCTGATCCAGCGAGGGGGGGTAAGTTTCTCGACTCCCCATGTGACTGCCGAGGGGGAGAAGGTCTGGGGCGCCAGTTGCATGATCCTTGCCGAGTTGATAGCCCTGGTCGACGGGTTGGACTGCTCAGCGGGGGGCTAAGTTGTTAAACTGGTTCGCCCAAAGAGAATAATATTGCCGGAAAGAAATAATCATGGTTACTCGCGTGGGGATCCTCGGGGCGCGCGGTTACGCGGCGCTGGAATTGATCAAGATCCTGCTTCGTCACCCGGCGGCGGAGATCACGGTGCTAACCAGCCGCCTGGAGGAACAGCCACAGATCAGCGAGGTGCATCCGCAGTTGGCCGGTCGACTGGACCTGGGACTGGAGCCGTTTGAGCTGGATTCCGTTGCTGGGCGAGTGGACCTTGTTTTTAGTTGTCTTCCTCATGCTGCCTCGGCCGAGGTGGTCTGCAAGCTGGTCGACGCGGGGATCAGGGTGATTGATTTCAGTGCCGATTACCGGCTGGATGACATCGATATTTACCAAAAGTGGTACGAGGTGGAGCACCCGGATCCGGGCCGTGTTGGGCAGGTCCCCTATGGTTTGCCGGAGCTTTACCGGGAACAGATCGTTGGCGCCGAGCTGGTTGCCAATCCCGGTTGCTATCCCACCTCGGCAATTCTGCCGCTGGCCCCGCTGCTCTCGGCCGGGTTGGTTTCCCCATCAGGGATTATTGTCGATTCCAAGAGTGGGGTAAGTGGTGCCGGACGGACGCCGAAACTGGGCACGCTCTACCCGGAATGCAACGAGAGCATCTCGGCCTATGGAGTGGGCGCCCACCGGCACACACCGGAGATAAACCAGCTGCTTTCAGCGGCGGCGGGATCGGGCGTGGAGGTGATTTTCACGCCCCACCTGGTACCGATGAACCGGGGAATCCTGACGACCATTTACGCGCCGCTGGAAGCAGGTACCAGTGAAAAGGAATTGATGGATGCCCTCAGGGGTGCCTATCAGCAGGAACCCTTTGTTCAGGTGGTGGAGCATCTGCCCGCGACCAGTCACGTCGTGGGGACGAACTACTGTCATCTGACTGCCCGCCGGGTGGGTGACCGGGCGGTGCTTGTCAGTTGCCTCGATAACCTGGTGAAGGGAGCGTCCGGGGTAGCGGTGCAGAACTTTAACCTGCTGATGGGACTGGAAGAAACGACTGCCCTGGTGGATGGAGCGAGGGCATGAATGAGCCAGCTTTGCCACTTGGGTTTCAGTACGCGGGGGTCGCCAGCGGCGTCAAGAGCGTTGCGGGGTCCAGGGACCTTTCGCTGATTGCCAGTGACCGGGATGCGACGGTTGTCGGTGTCTATACGCAGAACCTGGTGGCGGCGGCCCCGGTTGTTCTCTGCCGCGGGCGAACGCCGATGACGCGGGGGCGGGTGGTCGTGGTGAACTCGGGTAATGCCAATGCCTGTACCGGTAAGCAGGGAATGAGCGATGCGGAGGCGATGGTCGCTGCTGCTGCGAGGGCGGTGGGTGTCGAGGAGGACCAGGGACTGGTGCTTTCGACCGGGATTATTGGTCAGCTTCTGCCGATGGAAAAGATCCTGGGCGGTATCGACCGGGCCGCTTCGGAATTGGCTGCCGGTGCCGATGCGTTTGACGCTGCCTCACGGGGAATTCTCACTACCGATAACGGACCCAAGACAATGACCGCGGAGGTGAACTGCAGCGGGGTCTCGTGTCAACTGGCGGGGATGGCCAAGGGAGCTGCCATGATCGGCCCGAACATGGCAACCATGCTGGCTGTTTTTCTTACTGATGCGGCGATCGGGGGCGACGATGCCCAGCAGGCTCTGAAGGATGCGGTGGATGAGAGTTTTAACTGTATCAGCGTGGAAGGACATACCAGCACCAATGACACGGTTCTGCTCTTTGCCAACGGGGCGGCCGGAGGGAACCCGCTGGTGGGGGATGATTTACAGAGTTTTCGGAAGGAACTCAGCGAGGGATGCCTGCAGCTGGCAAAAATGATTCCTGATGATGGAGAGGGATCGAGCCACTTGATCAACGTGGAGGTGCTCGGGGCGGGGGATGACCAGGGTGCCAGGCTAGTCGCCCGCACTGTAGCCAACAGTAACCTGGTGAAAACCGGGATTGCCGGGTGTGACCCGAACTGGGGCCGAATTATCTCGGCCGTGGGCTATGCGGGTGTTCCGCTGGAGACGGCACAGCTGGGACTCGAACTTAACGGGATCACGCTCTTTAAGGAGGGCAGCCCGGTTGCTTTTGATTCCGAGCAGGCGGCCGAAACGATGCGCCACTCACGCGAGGTTCACGTCCTCGTGATCCTTGGTGACGGACCGGGAAGAGCCAGTTTCTGGACCAGCGACCTGACGGTGGACTATGTTACTTTCAACTCGGATTACCATACCTGAGAACATCCGCTTTTCCGGTGTTGACTACCGTTGAACTTCTTCAGGGAAGAGCCTAGATTAGCTTTCTTGCCGACACCAGGTGGTCGTGGCCTGCCATATACGAAACGGGATATTCTTTCGAGGACGCAATAATGACACTGGCGAGTTCTCTTGCAATCGATACCGGGATTTCCAGCGAGGAATCCCTGGGGGACAGGGTGGTCAATGTGAATCCGGCGGAACAGGCGGATGAAGACGAGGGCGGGTTTGATGACTTCGATGATGTCGACTTTGATGACGATTTCGACGATGACTTTGAGGAAGAATCCGAGGATGATTACGAGGTCATCGGGGATGATTTCAGTAGCGGAGTCGCGTCGACCGTCGGCAAGAAAGCGGGCGAGAAGAAAAAGGACAAAGGAGGGGGCGAAGCGGACGGTGATGAACCCGAACTGGATGATTCGGAATTCGCTGGTGATGGTGATGGTGATGGAGATGGGGATGGAGATGGGGACGACGACGGTGATGGCGACGGCGACGGGAAAAAGGATGGAGACAAAAAGGACGGCGATAAATAGGACACCATGGAGCAGTCCTTGCACCAGGATGGGCAGGATGCATGTTTAAGCCGGTTCCCAGCAACCCTAGCTTCCCTGAACTCGAATTGCAGGTTCTGCAATTCTGGCGGGACGAGAAGATCTATGACCGCTCGCTTGAGCAGCGCAAAGACGCTAGCCGGTTTGTCTTCTTCGAGGGCCCACCCACGGCCAACGGCATGCCCCACCCAGGGCACTGCCTGACAAGGGCGATCAAGGATCTTTTTCCCCGCTACCGGACGATGCAGGGATTTCTCTGTGAGCGGAAGGGGGGCTGGGATACCCATGGGCTTCCGGTGGAAGTGGAAGTCTGCAAGGAAATCGGTATCCACAGCAAGGAGGAAATTGAAGAGTACGGGGTGGAGGCATTTATCCATCGCTGCCAGGAGAGCGTCTGGCGCTATATGCAGGAGTGGGAACAGCTGACCGAACGACTTGGTTTCTGGATTCACCTGGAAGACGCCTATGTTACTTACCACCAGTCGTATGTGGAAAGCGTCTGGTGGTCACTGAAGAACCTCTTCGAAAGAGACCTGCTTTACCAGGGACACAAGATCGTCTGGTGGTGGGCACAGGGAGGAACGGCACTGAGTGCGGGCGAGGTGGGGCAGGGGTACCGCGAGGTGGCGGATCCAAGCGTCTATGTGCTTTTGCCGCTGCTGGAAGATCCCGGCCGCTCCCTGCTGGTCTGGACGACCACCCCCTGGACTTTACCGAGCAACCAGTTCGCGGCGGTCCACCCGGAACTGGAGTACTCGATCGTGAAAGACGAGGAGCTGGGGGGAGAGATCGTTCTTGCCTCGGACCTGGTCGAGTCGGTGGCCGAGAAGGTGAAGCGGCCGCTGGAGGTGGTGGGAACCCTGCAGGGAGAGGAACTGGTTGGAAAGCGGTACCAGCCGCCGTTTGATTACTACTGGGCGACGTCCGGTGAGGAACAGGGCGAGCTGCGGGACGGGGGAAGCCAGGTGAAGGCCTGGCGAGTGGTGCGGGCGTCGTTCGTGACGACCGAGAGTGGCACCGGCGTGGTTCACCAGGCACCTGCCTTCGGCGAGGTGGACTACGATGTGCTGCTAGAAGAACAGCAGCGGTTTGTCGAGGGAGAGGGGCCGGAGCTGATCTGCGCGGTCGCGCCGGATGGCACGTTCACCAGCGAGGCACCCGATTACACCGGCCGCTGGGTAAAGGAAGCGGACAAGGATATTTCCAGGCGGATGCGAGAGGAGGGGACGCTCTATCACCTGGACCAGGTCCTGCACGAATACCCCTTCTGCTGGCGGGCCGAGGAGGATCCGCTCATCCAGTATCCGCGGCGAAGCTGGTTTATCCGGACCACCCAGTTCAAGGACCAGATGCTGGCCAATAACCAGAAGGTGAACTGGTTGCCGGAACATATCCGGGATGGACGGTTTGGGAACTTCCTGGCGAGTAATGTCGACTGGGCACTCTCGAGGGAACGTTACTGGGGAACGCCGCTGCCAATCTGGGTGTGTGACAGGACCGGTGAGAAGGAAGCGATTGGAAGTTACCAGGAACTGCTAGATAAACCGGGGGTGCAGGGGACCGAGGTCTGGGATCAGGCACGGGAAGCGAACCCGGACCTGGTGGAAGACCTCAAGGTACACAAGCCCTATATCGACGCGGTCACCTACCAGTCGCCGTTTGATGATCAGGGCCGGATGCAGCGGGTCAGCGAGGTGATTGACTGCTGGTATGATTCCGGGGCGATGCCGTTTGCCCAGTGGGGTTACCCGCACACGGGAGCGGATCGGTTCAGGGAACAGTTTCCCGCGGACTTTATCAGCGAGGCGATCGACCAGACACGGGGCTGGTTCTATAGCCAGCTGGCAATCAGCACGATGCTGTTTGGGGAGGAGAATGAGGGGGATGAGAGCTGCGAGTTCCCACACCCCTTCCGCAATTGTGTTGTGCTGGGACTGATGCTCGGTGAGGACGGCCAGAAGATGTCCAAGAGCAAACGGAATTACCGGGATCCCGGTGAGATCTTTGAAGGTTACGGAGCCGACGCCCTGCGCTGGTACTTTTTTGCCAACCAGGCGGCCTGGACCCCGATCCGCTACAAGGAACAATCGATCAAGGAGAGTATTCCGGAATTTCTCCTGCGGCTCTGGAATGTCTTTAGCTTCCTGGGGATCTACGCCAATATCGATGGATTTGAGCCGGAAGGGCAGCTTGAGGGAGATGTCGGACAGCTCGATTCGGAAACGCTCTCCGGGGCCGGGGGGTATCGACCGGTGGCGGAGAGGGGGGAGCTGGATCGCTGGATCCTGGGTGAACTGCACAAGGCGACCGGGAAGGTCGTGGAGAGCATGGATGCCTATGACAATTACACCGCGGCGTCGACACTGAACCGTTTCGTCGATTCACTGAGCAACTGGTACGTGCGTCGAAGCCGAGAACGATTCTGGAGTGACCAGGTCGATTCGACGGAAAAACAGGATGCCTATTGGAC
>JAPYUD010000256.1:0-5562 GCA_029936215.1 Pirellulaceae bacterium
TGCGCGGGGCGTGATCCGGATGCGACCGGCAGGAATGCGGTCGCCACGCCTGCTGTCGACCTCCGCGTCGGTGACAGGCTTGCCTGGTGTGTCTGCTGCCGGCACGGAAGGCGCAGGTGTCTCCGGTTCTTCAGGCGGAGATTCTCCCTCCTGAAGCAGAAAGCCAAGTACCTGCCCAACTCGGACGGTATCGCCGGGTTTCGGGCCGTTCTTCAGGAACGATAGTATGCCTGCATGGAAGGTCTCCACTTCCTGGATCGCCTTTTCCCCCTCCAGTTCGAAAAGGTAATCCCCTTTCTCCACAAGCTGGCCTTCTTCCTTGAGCCAGGCGGAAAAGACCCCTTCCTCCATCGACCAGCCTAACCTGGGGACAACAATCTCTGACGCCACAATAATCACTCCTACTCGGCAACGAGCTCACGGATGGCACGCATGATTTGATCGGGGTGGGGGACGACGGCCGTCTCAAGCGTTGGGCTGTAGGGAATGGGAGTAAAAAGTCCATTCAGACGACGCAGAGGCGCGTCCAGGTCGTCAAAGCCACGGTCTGCAACGGTGGCAAGAATCTCCGCCCCAATCCCACACGGACCATAGGCCTCGTCGATGACAAGAAGGCGGCCCGTCTTGCCTACAGACTGGAGGATTGTGTCCGTATCCAGGGGTGACGTGGTGCGAGGATCTATCAGTTCGACATCGATACCCTCGGAAGCAAGTTGTTCGGTAACCGCATATACCTCGTGTACCATCCGTGCGAGCGCAACAACGGTGGCGTGGCTCCCCTCACGCACAACGGAGGCAACGCCAAAAGGTATCTCGTAATCCTCTTCGGGAACCGGGCCTTTGACACCCAGCAGTTCACGGTGTTCAAGCATGATGACCGGATCATTGCAGCGAAGGGCTGTCTTCATCAGGCCCTTTGCATCGTACGGCGTGGAGGGGACGATGACTCGCAATCCCGGAACCTGAGAGTACATCGGGTAGTAATTGCCGGAATGATGTGTGGCAGCGGAGTGGCCGATGCCGACGCATCCTCGCAGGAGAATTGGCATCTTCAGCCGACCGCTACTCATGTACTGCATCTTGGCAATCTGGTTTACCAGTTCTCCAACGGCATCGAGGATGAAGTCGGCAAACATGAAATCGATGACGGGGCGACTGCCCGTCATCGCTGCCCCGCAACCGAGACCCACGAAACCTCGTTCAGAAATAGGCGTGTCGCATAATCGAATAGCACCGTGAAGGTCATAGAGACCGGTGGTGGTATTAAAATTTCCGCCGCGGGCACCGATTCCCTCGCCCAGGACGAAGATAAGCGGATCCTCCTCCATCATCTCGGAAAGACACTCGTGGGTGGCCGCCATGTAAGTCAGTTGGCGGGTGTTGTCTGTTTCCGAGGGAATGCCGTGCCGAAGAGGTTCGTCGCGAGCGGTCGTGGGATCAGCGACGACCGTGTAGATATGGTTCTTCACCGTGGCCGGGTCCGGCCAGTCGGCAGTCTCGGCGGCCTTGTGTGCGGAGGCGACCGAGGCGGAAATCTCGTTATCAATGGCGTCAAACTCTTTTTCCAGATCCGGGTAGGCGGCGATAGCAGCGGATCTCAAACGCGTGATAGGGCATCGCTTCTTCCATGCATCGACCTCCTCCCGCGTTCGGTAGGTAAAGTCGGACATGCCCTCGGCATGGGCACGGGTCCGGTAGGTCTTGCACTCAATTAACGTCGGTCCATCGCCGTCGCGGGCGCGCTGGATTGCTTCGGCGGCAACGGAGTAAATTGTTTCAGCATCGTTCCCATCGAGTTCATGGCTGGGCATGCCGTAGGCCGGCCCACGGTTTCCAACGCTCGAATTTCCGCTGGAAGTTTCAAAAGGAACCTCGGTGGCGAATTGGTTGTTCTCGCAGATGAAGACGACGGGTAAATCCCAGATGCTTGCCAGGTTAAGGCCCTCGTGGAAAGCGCCGTTGTTAACGGCACCATCGCCGAAGAAGGCAACGCCAATGTTCTTTGAACGTGCCAGCTTGAACGTGTAACCCGCTCCGACCGCCTGGAGGATACAGGGTCCAACAATTCCGCTGGTACCCATCAAGCCGACTTCCGGTGCAAACAAATGCATGCTGCCGCCGCGGCCCTGGGAAATGCCTTCCGCACGTCCGTACAGCTCAGCGATGAGTTGCTGGGAACTTACCCCCTTGGAGAGGGCGTGGCCGTGGCCGCGATGGGTGCTGAAGACCACATCGTCGGTGGAGAGGTGAGCACAGACAGAGGGGGCGATGGCCTCCTCACCGACGTAGGTATGACAGGCTCCGTGAACGAGACCTTGTTGGTGGGATTCTGCAAGTTGTTCTTCGGTTAACCGGATCGTTATCATCATCCGGTAGAGGTCAAGATAGACCTGCTCCGAAAGGCTGCTCCTGGAGGTGGTCGCCATGCTCGTTACATCACTTCATGAGTAAATGGAAGGGAGAACCGATCGCTAAGTGTAGTCATTGATGATCTTGGTCGCCACGAGTGCGAAGAGGCCTAGGTAAAAGGCGGCGCAGGCCCACAGCCCCAGCTTGTTGTACCAGCGTGGCTGAATTTCCTTGGGGAGGAGCCGGGTGTTGACTTGCCACAGCAGGATGGCTGTGCCCCCCAGGGCGAGGTTGTTAACGTTAGCAATGATATCGGTCATCAAGGCGGGGGGTTTGCGTATTAACAGGAAGATGGTCAGCCATGTAAATGACCAAAAGACGTAGGCTGCCAGGATCGTGTAATAGACACGATTTGCCTGATTCGGTTTCATGGTTTTTCGTACTCGCTCGCTACCTGACCAGACGATATCCGTCCAGCGTCGCGCGAAGTTCTCCACGATGGACATCTGGCTTGGCAGGAAGACGCAGAGCCCGACGAGCAGACAGAGGGACCAGAAGAGCTGGCCGTAGTTGCCCAGCGCCTGCCGCATGCCGTCTGCTGTAATCACGGCCTGCCCGTAACGGAGGGCCGTGTCCACTTCTTCCGGGGTTCCCGTCATCATGGAAGAAGCGGATGAGAATTGCATGGACAAGAGGGCCGGCAGGGCCATTCCCATCACACAACCAGGCAACCAGATGATGAGCTGGTCGCGTTTGATATAACCCCACCAGCCTTTCCATCGCTTGAGGTTCTTCTCGTTCGTGGGAAAGACGGTCCCGATGTGGCTAAGTGTGATATCTCGCCCGCCGACCGCACTGGCGATCGCCCCGACATGCTTCCCCATGCCCCAGCCCTTGTCCCTGACAAAGTTGCTGTAGCTGGAATTACTTAACCCGCCACCCCCCGCATAGCCGGCGAAAGCTCCGAGGGCAGCGATATTGGCAATCGAGAGAACGGGCAGCGTGCCGTCGTTCCAGAAAGTGGTAAAGATATTTGCTGTTGGTTTCAGCCCGTTCACAGTAGGCCCTTCGACTGGGATTTCTCCGAACCGGAGGAATCCAAGGAAAACATTGGCCCAGTTTTCCGGCGTCACAAACAGCAGGCCAGCAATGAAGCAAAAACCGAGAACAACCACGACCTTGGCGGTCATCACGTACTGCAACATGTTGTAGATTTTTCCGCCGACGAGGGTGGGGATGATTGCCACCGCCAGGGTAATGTAACCAATCATGATGACGGTCCCCTGGTCCTCGGGGCCGGGTGGACGGTCGAGGAAAAAAGCGGCGATAATCGTGGCGGCATGTGAAGCGAGGCCGGGAATCAAGGCTCCAATGGACAGCAACAGCGTGCCGGTAATCCAGAAAGCAGGGCCAGGTTTTAAACGCATGAAACCGGTAAAGATCGGTTCGCCGCAGTAAATAGCGTATCGACCAGCCTCGAGGTTGTAGAACAATTGTACGATAATGGCGACCGTGGCAATCCACATCAGGGCTCCGCCGTAGGTCGCAGTGATACTGGGACCATAAAGCCACTCCCCGCCCCCTATCTGGATGCCGCACATGACAATCCCGGGACCGAGAAATCGTCGCCATTGCCCTGCGGTGACGGGTTCCGGTTCCGGCAAGTCGGCAATGTTCCACGCGGGGAGGCATGTCTCAGGCAAATCAGTGTTTGGTATCGTTTGCGACATGAGAGGTCACACGGAAAATTCAGGACTATGTAAATTCATAGTGGGAATGTGGACGATTGTAACAACTTGCCAAGGAGGGTGTTTGAACGTCGTGTTTTTACGCCGGTGATCGCATACAGATTGCAAGATTGGTACGATGGGCAGCGTTGAGATAAACAGGCAACAGTCACTGGAGAATATCGATGGCCCTAACAGAATGCGCAGGCTGTGGCGCCTTGATGTCAGCGGAACCAGAGGCCCGCTGCCCGACCTGTGGTGGCATCGCCCTGGAAAAGGCTCCGAAAAGTTGGAGGAACTCCAGGTGGCGACAGATCATGCTGATCGTGATTGCAATCGACACCATTCCGATCGTTTACGGACTCATGCTCATTGCGAAGGCAGCGAGCAGCATCGGGATAAGTAGGCTGGTTGGGAACAATTATGGGAGCCCCACACTCTGGATCAGCGGGGCGGTCGTTGCAGGCCATGCCGCATTGATTGTGGGTGCGTTGGGGATTTTCACGAGCAGGGATTGGGCCACCGAGTCGATAAAGATTGGGGCCGGACTGATTTTTGTATTTCAATCACTAGCAATCGCTATTGCAATGGCGAACTGGATTGGCACCATGTTCAAAATTGGACAGGGAGGCTATGAGGTCGATGGGAATGTGGTCATGCTTAGCGGGAGAGTCGTTAAAGAGATGACCCTAAACACCTTTCTGAATCCAAGGATGTTCGCGACAACCTGGTTGTCGCTTGCCCAGGTGATCATCCTTATGGTGGCAGTTGAGAAAGAAAAGAAAGAACTCTGAGGTGGGCCCCGGCAGAGCCTGCGGGGAAACCGCCGGAAAGGAAACACGATGTGTATTTCCGGATGCCTTGAACGAGTACGGAACGAATTGTCACGCCGACAGGTGCTCAAGGGGGTCGCCATGGCCGCGGGTACCGCGATGGGCGTGGGGGCCGGAGGCCTGGCAGCAGCGAAGCCGACAAGATCTTCAACTCGCAGCCCGAATAACAGTTTTCGCCGCGTTGTTGACCTGACCCACCCCTACTCTGATCAATTCCCACACTGGAGGGGCGAGGGGGCCATCGTTCGCCGGACCGTGATGAACAGCACTGCCGATGGCGAGGACTGGAATGTTTACCAGTGGCTGCTGGATGAGCACGCCGGCACCCATATCGATGCTCCATTTCACCGGAATGCCGATGGGATCACGGTTGACCAGATCCCGGCGGAGGACCTGGTCCTGCCGCTGGCGATTGTGGATATCCGGGAGAAGGCGGCCGGAGACGACGATGCGGTGGTGACGGTGGACGATCTGAAGGCATGGGAAGGGAAATACGGGAAACTCCCGGCTGGTTGCTGCGTGGCAATGAATAGCGGTTGGGATAAGCGTGTGGCGGGAGACAAGTTCATCAATTTCGATGACGAGGGAGTGCGACATTTCCCGGGCTTTCATTCCGCCGCCGCCATTTTCCTGCTGGAGGAACGGGATGTGAC
>JAPYUD010000257.1:0-5561 GCA_029936215.1 Pirellulaceae bacterium
AGTCTGCCATGGCCGACATAGATCGGCGGTGGACCCGTCCGCAGGGCCCGGCAGAGTTCAAAGGCGTCCTGGTTGACGTGGATTTCCAGCATGGGAGGTTGCTGCCCGTCCGGGCTTTCCACCAGCTGGCAATTGGCCGAGGAACGGACAAGCGAGTTGTCGATCTGTTCAAGCCAGTCACGCCAGCGAGCAAGTTGTTCTGCCGGATCGGTCGAGACAAACTCATCGAGGGCGGCCAGCAGTGCACAGATTGCTTCCTTTGAAACCTTCATCGAGCGACCAATTCCATGCCGGGGCATCCCGGTCACCATTTCCGGATCGATAAACTCAACCGGTGGGTCCCAGATCTGGGGATGGTCGTCCATGTCCAGCATCTGGAGCGCCGCGGCCGCAATGAGGTCCCGCCGGCCGGCCAGGATACCGGTCGGCTGGGGTCCGCCGATTGCCTTGCCGCCGCTGAAGACGACCAGGTCGGCACCACAGGTTGCCAGCCTCCGAAGGTTTTCACGCGGAGGGAGTTCGCCCGCGGCATCGACCAGTAGCGGTAGGTTGTGTGACTGGGCCACCGCCACGATGTCGGCAAGGGGCGGGTGGGCCGTGGCCTGCTCGACATAGAGGATGCCCGCCGTCTGGTCGCCGATCGCCGCCTCGTATTCCCAGGCCTCCGCGCGGCGGACACCGGCGCCTGCTACTTGCTCCTGGAAGCCGACCTCTACCAGTTGTGCCCCGCTGGCACGAACAGCATGGTCATAACCACTGCGATGTTCCCTTGCCACGATGATCTCCGCCGGCATGCCACGGGTGTCGGGGAGTTTTTCCATGCGGCCTGAATCCAGGCCAGTGAGGATGGCGGCACTGCCGAGCGTCAGGCCGGCGGCAGCCCCGGAGGTGATAAGCCCCGCCTCGGCACCGGTCAGGGTGGCAATCTGCTGGCTGGCCGCCGCCTGCAAGTGCTCAAGGGAGACGGACTGCTGGCTGGCCAGGGCATAGGCTTCCAGGGCCACCGCTCGCAGGCGAGATCCACCCAGCCGGGTGACGTTCCCGGTGGCGTTGATAATCGGTTCCACGCCAAGTTTCTTGTAAATGTTCATCGGGATTCCTCATTCGACCGGAGTGCCGGCCTGTCCGGAGGAGGCAGGATCAAAACCGTGCTGCAGGCGGTGCGTCTTGGCATCGTAATACTGGGTGCTCTTGTACCATTCCAGCCGCCCATCCCCGGCCAGCGGCCGGACCTGTTCACGCAGCGCCTGTTGCTCCTGGTCGGTGAAGGGTTGAAAACCGTCGGCGATGGCCAGGTCCTGTTCGAGGTTTTCTTCGGACTCGATTCCCGTGACCAGGGTGCTGATCGGCTGGGAGAGTGCATAGCGGCGACACTCCTGGGGGGTCAGGCCGGCATCGCGAACCAGCTGGGCATCCCCTCCCAGGCTTTTCATCCCGATCACTCCCATCTCCCGTTCCAGCAGTCGTGGCAGGACGATCTGCTGAAAACTGCGGTAGTGATAGTCGACCACGTTGATCGGTAACTGGCAGGTGTCCCAGTCAAATCCCATCTCCAGCATTCGCAGCAGGATGTCCGGGTGCTTGTGTCCGGTGAAGCCAATGAAGCGTACCTTGCCCGCCTTGCGGGCTGCCTCGGCCGCTTCCAGTGCCCCGTCTGCGGAACAGATCCAGTCTGGGTCGTTGTCGTAGTTGATCTCGTGAAACTGCCAGATATCAATAACGTCAGTTTTTAGCCGGGTAAGGCTGTCATGCAGGTTCTGCTCTGCCGTCTTCCGGTCGCGACCACAGACCTTGGTCATCAGGACCACCTTCTCCCGGCGGTCTTCGATCGCCAGCCCCATCCGGCGTTCCGATTCTCCGTCATGGTATTCCCAGGCGTTGTCCATGAAGGTCAGGCCGGCGTCGATCGCGCGCTGGACCAGCGAGACCGATTGCTCCACGCTGATGTGCTTGCGCGCAAAATGGCCACCCCCGAAACCAAGGATGGAGACTTGCAGGCCGGTTTTGCCAAGTTGCCGAGTGGGAATGCTCATGCTGCTGTCCTGGTTGCCAGGTTACTTGCTCTCGGGCGAGAACGCCTTTTCGATTCCAGTAATCGTCTTTTTTGCGCGGTGGTCAAAAATTGCTTCGCCCCAGCGGATCGTCTTGGTGGCCGGGGCCAGGTTGATGCCAATGGTGAACAGGCGGGCACGGATTCTCTGCCGGGTTCGTACGGCGTCACGATCGACGCTCATGATCATGGCGGTCATGCCAAAGTCGTCATGGTATCCTTCCGGCTGCTGGTGAATTCCCATCGATTCGAGCCATTCTCCCAGTTCGGCATAATCGTAGAACTCGGGGACGTAGCGAACCTGGGTCTCGCTCCCGCGTTCGGTCCAGGCGGTGGTCAGTTGCTCGGCCACGGCCTGCATGCCGGTTTGGTTTCCACCACTGTCACCGATCAGCACGATCCTTTGAAACCCGTGAACTTCCAGGGAGCGGCAGATGTCGGTCAGCAGGCTGCGGAAAGTCTCCTCGGTGACACCGATCGTGCCTGGGTATCTCATGTGACTGGTGGGAGGATCAAAATCGCCCTCGGGGACAAAGGCCACGATCGGGGCGACAAGGGCGTTTCCCATCTGGCGGGCGATCATCTCGGTGGCACCACGCAGCACGTAGTTGTGCTTGCCGGTGGCCAGGTAGGGCCCGTTCTGTTCGATCCCACCGGTCGCCACGATGACCGTGTCCTTGCCGGCAGCCATCGCATCACGAACTTCCATCCAGGTCATCTCCTCGATGAAGACCGTGTCGAGAGCGGCGATCGGACGGGGAGAATCTGGATCGGGATTGGCCGGGTCAGGTGGGTCGGCCAGGAAACCAAGAGAAACGACAGCAAGTACAAGGCTGGCTCGCAACATGGGACACCCTTTATAAGACAGGTTTGAGCACGGAGCACCGGTGGCTCGCGCCATGATTGTCCATCGGCTCGCTGCCCCGTGCAAGATGGTGAGAGATGCCAGAAGGGACTTCACCCTGTCAATTGCTCTCCAGCGGCGAACAGAAGTACCAGTTCGGGAACGTGGCCCTGCATCTGCTGACCGCTTGTATCGGTCAGCATCCGGGGCTCGGCCGGCCAGCGGAGTGCACAGAGATCAGCCCGGGTACCCACTTTTAGCTGACCGGGAATACGTGGGTCGTTCAGGTAGGCTGCAGGACCGCTCGTAACGGCGCGGATGATCGCTTCGGGTTCCATCCCGGCCGCATCCAGCTTGCCCATCACGTTCAGCAGTGTATGAGGAATTGGATCGTCCAGGTGTCGTTTTTGCAGGTCGGTGGAAATCGTGTCCGGGCTGAATCCCTGCTCGATCGCCCGACAGGCGACGTCAAAATCGAAGGAACTGTAGCCATGACCCACATCGAACAGGATTCCCCTCTGCCGGGCGGCGAGGATTGCCGGATGAACCATTCCCTCGCTGGTGATGATGCAGTGCGGGCTTCGCCGGAAGATGTAAGTGACCAGGTCACCGGGCCGGAGTTGCCGGAGCTGGTCATCGAAGGCCCACTCACTGTCGGGGCGCATGCCGTAAAGCAGTGGCAGGCCGCTTTCGCCTGCGACTTTTACCGCCAGCGGCAGGATCCCCCGTGGATCCTGGTCTGCACAGGCTGCCTGGCTGGCATTGACGGCAATTGCCGCCACATGTTCCGGATGCCTTTGGATCGCCATCAGACATGCATCGGGGTCGATCCAGTCCGGGTTGGAAAGGCAGCCTTCGGCGGTCGATTCCCCCACCGAGGAAAGATTGATCGCCAGCTTGACACCGGTGCGTGACGGCCGGATGGTTTCTTCCACGTAGGCGTCAATCGTGCTGCTTCCGGCATCGCCCTGCGAGAGCACGGTGGTGACTCCATGAGGCAGCAGATGCTGGTCGGGGTCCACTCCAAAAATGGAACCGGACCGGGCCGGATGGGCATGGATGTCGATCAGGCCCGGTACGAGGATCGCATCGTCGGGCAGGTGAATCTGGTTGGCGGCGTTTATTTCCAGCCGAGGGCCAAGGCCGGCGACCTGGCCATCCTGGATCGCCAGCTGGATGTCATCGAGGAATCCTCCCGCCGGATCGAGAACACGGGGTGCATGAATGAGCAGGTCGACAGCAGGCATGCTGGTCCAATCGGGCTTGGGCAGGCATTTATCCCGACACACCTGCTGGGAGAGCATGACGTGGTTGGCGAGCTTCTCTCGCCGCCAGAGCTAGTCTTCCTAGAGCAGGCCGGCGAGTTCCTGGAGCTGGCGCCAGTTTTCCAGTCGATCCTGCTTGGAATATTCGAGCACGTCGGAGGCATTTCCGTCCTTGTCGAAGTGCTTTCCAAAACGGCCCTCGCTACGGCAGAAGTCGATGAAGTCAATCGTTTCGCCGCTCTTGGGACTTGTATACCAATCGTCCTTCATGCCGGGATTTCCCTGCAGTGAAAGTCGACTCTTGATCGTGTCTCCCTTGGTCGGATCATAGACCATCAACGGGAAGGCACGTGAATCGACTGCCAGGCGAGCCTGGTCGAAGGCCATGTTATCGGCCACGCCATGTTCTGGTTGACAGGTGGTGTAACAGGTGACCACCGCCGGGCCATCGAACTCCAGTGCCCCGATCACACTCTTGTAGAAGTGATTGGTGTGGGCACACGTGGTTTGGGCGACGAATGTGCGTGGATGCATCATGGCGATCTGGGAGATCTCCTTGCGTCGCTCGGTCTTCCCCTGGTACTTCGTGCCGTGGATGCTCATCTTTGCGTTCTGGCCGGTGTAGGTACTGGTGGAGGCCTGGCCACCGGTGTTCGAGTAAACCTGGGTGTCGAGGACAAGGACCTTGATATTCAAGCCCGAGGCGAGCATTCGCGAGAGGGACTGGAAACCAATATCAAACATGGCACCATCCCCTCCGATACACCAGATTGGCTTGTCTTCCCAGCCCATCTGGTCCCAGCGACTACGTACCCCCATGGCATCGGCCGGGGCATTTTCAAAGAGCGAGTTTGTCCAGGGAATCAGGTAAGGGTTGTAAGGGTAGGTGGAAGTGTAAACGGTATTACAGCCAGTCGCTGCCACGATCCCCCACTGGTCACCATACTTGGCTCCGGTTGCAGCACACATCATCCGCAGTGCTGTCCCCTCGCCACATCCCGCACAGGAACCCGCACCGCCGACATAAAGAAGCGTGTCCTCCTTGAGCATCATGTCGATCAGCAGGTTGTCATTCACGTAGGATTCATCCGTGGGGCCGACCTCCTTGAACATCCGGTGGCTCTTGCGGATGTCCTCCATCACCTTTTCCGTCTTGGGAATCATCTTCAGCGCCTCGTCGTCACAGACCGTGACACACTCGGCACACCCCTTGCACTTGCTCGGATCGATAAGAATGGCAAAACGGCCACCCTCCTTGCCCTTCTTTATTGGTCCGTCGTAGTACTTGCGGGTCTTGGACCACTGGCTCTCGAACATCTCGCGATCGTCCTCGTTCTCGATCTCTGCCAGCTTCGTTTCCAGGTCCGATTCGGCCAGCACCTTGCCAAGGATGGCGGTATCG
>JAPYUD010000258.1:0-5561 GCA_029936215.1 Pirellulaceae bacterium
GGCAGGAGCTTCCTCGGCAGGAGCTTCCTCGGCAGGAGCTTCCTCGGCAGGAGCTTCCTCGGCAGGAGCTGCTTCGGCAGGAGCTGCTTCGGCAGGAGCTTCCTCGGCAGGAGCTGCTTCATCGTCGGCCGGAGCATCGGCTACCGCGGGTGTTTCTTCTTCGAACACGGGAACTGGTTCGGGAGGTGGGGCTGTTGGTTTGCTGATTGAGAGTCGTTCCAGGGCTGCTTGCTGTTGTTCCAGGTGAGAACCCTCCTGACCGTACTTGTTGATCAGGATTTGTACCTTTTCGGTGGGTTTCGCTCCCTGGCTCACCCAGTAGGCGATCCGTTCACCGTTGAGGATAGCGCGAGCATCGGTTTCCACCAGCATGGGGTCGTAGGTTCCCAGTTCCTCGATCGCCTTGCCATCACGCGGCACTTTCGAGTCCATCGCGCAGACGCGATAGAAAGGCCTGTGTCGCCTGCCAAGTCGCTTTAGTCGTATCCGAACGGCCACAGAAATCTCCTCTTTTTGCCGATGTTATCGGCTACAGAACGTGAGCCACAATCCTCCATTTGTAACTCAAAGAGTCTCTTGGCGTAACACCCCCCGGTAGGTTTTCAGCTGTCAGGGTATGCCAGCTGAGCTCCCTAGCGGCCTCTCAATCGCTTGAGTTGTTTCATCCGGGACTTGCGATTTTTCTTTTTTTCTGAGGAGGAGAGTCTCTTGCCAGTAGAGCGTTTTTGTTTGCCACCTTCTTGCCCAGGTGAGACGGCCGCTTGCTGCATATCCCGAATCGACTTGAGCCGTTCCTTCATGCCCTTTCCAGAGAGTCCTTCCATCATGGGCTTCATCTGGTCATATTGCTTGATCAGCTGTGTCACCTCGGTGACCTGCACCCCGGCTCCTGCAGCGATTCGCTGTCTTCGGCTCTGGTCCAGCAGCCCGGTATCCTTCCGTTCATTGAGCGTCATCGCGTTAATGATGCCCACGGTCCGCCGGATCCCTCCCTCGGTATCCTCGTTCTCCATCATCTTGTTCATTTCGGCCATTGGCCCGCCGAGCATTCCCATCATTTTCTGGACCAGTCCGGGCTGAGCCATGCTCTCCAGCTGGGCGCGAAAATCATCCAGCGTGAACTTGCCGGCGGACAGTTTTGCTTCCAGTTCCGCCTGTTGTTTTTCATCGACCACCTGCCTGGCCACGTCGACCAGGCCGAGGATATCCCCCATGCCGAGGATCCGGCCAGCCATTCCCTCGGGGCGGAACGGTTCCAGCGAATCCATGTGCTCGCCGGTCCCGATGAACTTGATCGGCACCCCGGTGACGTGCTTGACCGACATCAATGCCCCGCCACGGGCATCGCCATCGAGCTTTGTCATGATCACGCCGTCCAGCTCGAGTGCCTCGTTGAATGACTGGGCACTATTGACGGCATCCTGGCCGGTCATGCCATCGACGACCAGGTAAACCTGGTGCGGCTTGACACGCTTGTCGAGCCGGGTCAGCTCACCCATCAGCTCTTCATCGATTGCCAATCGGCCGGCGGTATCGAGGATGACGACATTTGCACCGAGCTCGCTCGCCGCCTTGACACCGTTCTGGCAGACCTGGACCGGATCGGTCGATTCGCGTTCAGAAAAAACAGGGATCTGGAGCTGTTCCCCCAGCACATGGAGTTGGTCGATAGCAGCAGCTCGCTGAAGGTCCGCTGCCACAAGCATTGGCGACGCATTGTTCTGCTGGATCAGCTTTGCCAGTTTTCCACAGGTGGTTGTTTTTCCCGAACCCTGCAGGCCACAGAGCATGATCACGTTGACGTCATCCTTGAGATGAAGCGAGGGATCAACGGGGCCGAGGATGTTAATTAATTCATCCCGGACAAAACCAATCACGTGTTCATCGGGGTCAAGCGATGCGAGGACTTTTTCTCCCATCGCCTGCTCGGTCACCGCGGCCATGAAATCCTTGACGACGCTGTAACTGACGTCTGCCTCAAGCAGGGACTGCTCGACTAGCTTCAGGCTATCGCGCATGTTGGCTTCACTCAGCCGTCCCTTCCCGCGAAGGCTCTTTACGGCAGACTGCAGGCCATCTTGTAGGCGTTCAAACATGAAACTTGTTGGCTATCAGGAAAAAGTTAAATAAGCAGTATTCCGCCAGACCAGGCAGGGAGTTTACAGCGACGGAAGGTTCGACTACTAGTCCACCTTGTGCTTGAGGACCAGTGGCCCAGGCTTGCCGTTATCCTGGATATTCAGGGGGACAGTGAAGACGACCGATCCCACCTTGCAGATCCCCTGGTCCAGTTCCTGGCAGTAGTAATAGTCGAGCGAGATAGTGATCGTCTCCTTGCCACTGCCACTGACCGGCAGGCTGACGGTAAAGCTGCTTTCCGGGGCTGAAACCTGTTTCTTGCCCAGTCCCTTCCGGTTGACAGGACCGCTTTCCCCCTCAGCCTGTGTGTAGTAAACCATCGGGGCATTGGTATTGATCTTCCACCCAAGCGGCAAGTCCAGATTCACCTGGAGCTGGACATTTCCGTCTGCTGGCTTGACGGTACTCTCCGCCTGGGGTTCCTGGCTGGCACCCTTGAACGATGGGATCAGATCCTCTGTTTTGGGTGGTTTGAGCCCCTCGATTTTCAACGTGGCAACACGGCCCGTGGCGATATCGACCATGCGGATCAGGTGGTTATTCGTGTCCGCCACGTAAAGCCGCCCAATGGCATGCGTGATCCCTGCCGGCTCGTCAAAAGTTGCCGCCGCGTCATCGGCGCCAGCTTTTCCGGTGCCAGCCACGGTTCGGGTTTCACCGGTTTCAGCGTTGACCACCTTGATCTTGTTGTTGTAGGTGTCGGCAACGTAGATCATGCCCTTGTCATAAGTCACTCCCAGTGCATGCTGCAGAAGGACCTTGTTGCGGGGGCCGTCCACATCCCCAAACTTGAAGAGTCTCCCGACCGCTTCGTTGGCTGTTCCGACCACGGTTTTGACCTGGCGTGTACGGTCAAAGGGGACAGCTCGAATGGAACTTCCCTCGCTGTCTGCCACGAACAGCCAGCTTCCATCCGAGGTCAGTCCACTTGGCTGGGCAAAGACAGACGCCGGGTTCCCGTCTGCTCCCGCCTGGGCATAGGGTTGTGCGGGCAGAAGAGCCCCGTCGACGATATCCTCACGAGCATTTCCGGCATAAGGCCCCAGCTGTCCCCCGGGGAGCCGCATTCTCCAGATCTGGTGGGGGCCAGCCATTGCGATATAGAGATGATCCTCATGGACCCAGAGTGCCCAGGGGCTACTGATCGGCGTCAGGTTGGGATTTCCCAGCCAGGGACCTGTCCGTGCTCCTGGCCAGGGATTACGACCCTGCTTCCCGACACCTGCAACCTTGCTGACCAGTTTTTTCTCCAGGTCGACCTTGCGGATCATGTGATTCTCGGTATCTGCCACGTAGAGTGTTGACCCGTGCAGTGCCAGTCCCTGGGGATGATCAAAGCTGGCAACGTCATAGGTCCCGTTCTTGCGCCCGATACTGCCATTGCCGATAATCTCCAGCAACTTCCCGTTCAGGTCGGTGATCACAATCCGGTTGTGATTGCTGTCGGTGATAAACAGGCGGTTCCCAGGCTCGTCAGCGAGTACCTTGCCGGGGAAACGCAGTGGCGTCTCCTGCTGGCTAAACTCGATCAGCTCAAATCGCAGCGGGGTTTCATCGATCAGCTTCTTGCCGCGATAGTAGGGTAATGCCCGCTTCAGGACCGCGTCCACCTGGTCGAACTCGATCTCCCCGGCGGTTCCCCAGATGGCCTCGCCATTCGGGTCGACCAGCAGCACGGTGGGCCAGCTGCTGACCCCGTAGAGATTCCAGATTACGTGCCCGGCATCGTTGATCACCGGGTGCTCGATCTCGTAACGCAGGATGGCTTCCTGGATATTCTTGGTTTCCTGCTCGGTCTTGAACTTGGCAGAGTGAACACCGATCACTACCAGCTCCTTGGGGTAGGCATGTTCAAGCTTTTTTAGTTCCGGCAGGATATGAAGACAGTTGATACAGCAGTAGGTCCAGAAGTCGAGCAATACGAACTTGCCCTTGAGATCCTCTTTCTTGAGCGGCTTGGTGTTGAGCCACTCGGTATTACGCGGAAATTCCGGGATCGGCAGACGTCGGGTAAAGGGGTTGTCCCCATCCTGGTTCTGCAGGGCGACAGGGGTGGTTTCCTGGAGCACCTGCGTGCCCAGGATGGATGGCTTCCCAGCCGGTTCCTGCTGGGCCGTGTTGTTGCTGTGACTTGGCTCCTCCTTGCCCTGGCAACCGACCAGGTTCATGGTCAGTACTCCTGCCAGGAGCAGGGGGGCGAGATACCAGCAAGTGTTTTTTGATCGTGACATCTTCTTCTCCAGCAGGTTCACCGTTATCCCACAGGCCGTGGGGCGAGTAACTGTTATGACAATCGTATCCGAGAAGGCCTCTGGAGTGAACTTGGTTTGTCTTTTTTCACGTCCAGTCGTTATGCTGCAGGCTCAGCGACGTTGACACTCAATAACTCTTTTCCGTAGATTCAGCCAGGCGAACAGGCTCCCCGAAGGTCGAATGATTGTGATGATCCAGCGATTCTTGATTGCTTTCGTACTGGTACTGCTGCCAGTATCCACTGCGAGTGCGCAGCAGTGGGCGAGCAAGATGTTCGAGGTCAGGGAACACGATTTCGGCGTGGTGGTGCGAGGTTCCCAACAGCAGTTCCGTTTTGAATTTACCAATCTCTACGAGGAAGATGTCCATATCGAGCGTGTCCGTTCCAGCTGTGGTTGTACCTCTCCCTCGATAGAGAAATCCCTGGTCTCGACTTTCCAGAAAAGTGCCATCCTGGCGACATTCAACACCCGCACCCTGCAGGGAGCCCAGGGAGCAACACTGACTGTTGTCTTTGACAAGCCATTTCGGGCAGAGGTTCGACTTCAAGTGAAGGGCTCCATTCGGACCGACGTGGTTTTCCAACCAGGCAGTGTCCAGTTTGGCGACGTGGTGCTGGGGAGCACGGTGGAGCGAATGATTGCGATCCAGCATGCGGGGGCCGACAACTGGGAGATTCGCGACGTCCGCAGCGTGAACAGTTTTTACAAAGTGTTCCTCAAGAACCGCACGGTGACCGGTGGCCGGGTGGATTATCAACTGCTGGTACAATTGACCGACAAGGCGCCCGCAGGCTATCTGAATGACCAGTTAATCCTGGTCACCAATGACCTTCAGGATCGTGAGCTGCGGCTGGCTGTCGAGGGGCGGATTACCTCGCCGCTGACCATCAGTCCCGCCTCGCTGCTAATGGGCCCGGTTGCTCCCGGCGAGAGCATCAGCCGCAAGCTGGTGGTAAGGGGAAACAAGCCGTTTCGAATTCTCAAGGTGAGTAGCGATGGGGAGGGATTCAAGTGCACCCCTGCCGATGACGCACGCATGCTCCACCTCCTGCCGGTCAGCTTTACGGCGGGAGACGAAGCGGGCACGATGGTGCAGACAATCCTGGTGGAAACGGACCTGGGCGAAGGGACAACTGCCCAATGCGTGGCAACGATCCAGGTCAAGCC
>JAPYUD010000259.1:0-5553 GCA_029936215.1 Pirellulaceae bacterium
CGATCATCGCCAGGATGGATGATGCGAATAATTACCGCGGCTGGGATCTCTTCCTGGCAGGCGGGCACGCCGAGTTTCACATGATCCACCAGTGGCCGGCTAACGCGATCCATGCCAGGGCGAGCACTCCGGTGGCTGCCGGCAGATGGACGCACCTGTTTGTGACCTACGACGGCACGAGTAAGGCAGGTGGTTTCCAGCTCTATTACGACGGGGTGGTGCAGCAGGTCAACGTCACCCAGGACGGTCTGGGCGAGACCATTCATACGGACAAACCGCTACACGTTGGCCGTCGGAACCCCTCCGGTTTCTTCTCCGGTCGGATTGACGATGTGCGAGTTTACCGTGGGGCGCTGAGCCCGGCTGCCGTGGCGACGCTGGCTGGCTCGAACCCGGTCACGGCGATTCTCAAGCTGGCTGCCGGGGAGCGAACCGAGGAGCAGGAGAAAACACTCGCCCGGTACTACCTGGAAAATATCGACCCCGAATTTCGTGCCCTTTCAGCCCGTTTAGTCACACTGCAGGGGCGTCTGGAACAGCTCAGGAAACAGGCAGCCAGCCAGACGGTAATGGTGATGCAGGAGATGAAAGACCGTCGTTCGACGTTTCTTCTCAAGCGGGGACAGTATGACCAGCACGGTGACGAGGTGGCGGCAGGGACGCCCGCCTTTCTTCACCCGCTGGCCGATGACGCACGGCCCGATCGGCTGGGACTCGCCCGCTGGATCATGGATCCGGCCAACCCACTCACGGCACGAGTCACGGTAAATCGGTTCTGGCAGATGCTCTTCGGCGCCGGCCTGGTGACGTCATCCGAAGATTTTGGGACGCAGGGCCAGTTGCCCACGCATCCACAACTGCTCGACTGGCTTGCCTGCGAATTTGTCGATTCGGGCTGGGATGTAAAGGGGATTATTCGCCTCCTGGTGAACTCGGCCACGTATCGCCAGGCGTCGGTGGTCTCGTCGCAGGGGGGTGTGAAGGATCCAGCCAACCGCCTGCTTTCTCGCGGCAGCCGATTTCGAATGTCGGCCGAGACAATCCGGGATAACGCCCTTTCCGTGAGTGGTCTACTGGTATCGCGGACAGGCGGACCGAGCGTCAAGCCCTACCAGCCGAAGGGGCTCTGGCTGGAGACCTCCAATCGGCCTTATGTCCAGGACAGCGGCAGCAAGCTTTACCGCCGCAGCCTGTACGTCTACTGGAAACGCTCGGTGCCGCCCCCCAACCTGTTTGCCATCGATGCCCCCACCCGTGAGCTCTGTACGGTCCGGCGGCAACGGACCAACACGCCGCTGATGGCACTGGTCATGCTCAACGACCCGGTCTTTGTGGAAGCTGCCCGGCATTTAGCCGAGCGGGCACTGGTGTCGTCTGCTGGTGACGCTGACGCCGCGATTGGGCGGATGTTCCTGCGTGCCACGGCCAGGCTTCCGGATCCAGAGGAGAGAATAATTCTGCGGGAGATTTATCAACAGCAGAAGGCTATTTACACTGCCAACCCGGAAGCGGCTGGACAACTACTTGAGGTGGGAGAATCCCCTCGAAATATGTCACTCGACACGGCCACGCACGCCGCCCTGGCGATGGTCGCCAACACGATCCTGAACCTGGATGAGACAATCACCCGAGAGTAAGGCAGCCATGGATTCTTCCGAGAGGTTCAGAACAGCGATGACCCGGCGTTACCTGCTGGGACAGACCGCCGGCTGCCTGGGAGCGGCGGCGCTGGCCCAGTTGTCAGGATCTCCGGCGCTGGGTCGTGACCGCCAGGAAAAGAAGGGAGCCGGGCTGCCGGAATTGCCGCACTTTTCCCCCACGGCGAAGCGGGTGATTTACCTGTTCCAGTCGGGAGGTCCGTCGCACCTGGACCTGTACGACTACAAACCGGGCCTGGCAGATCGTTTTGGCACGGATCTGCCCGATTCGATCCGCAAGGGGCAACGCCTGACGGAGATGACGCACAAGCAGAAGAACTTTCCGGTGGCTCCGTCGCTGATGAAATTCAAGCAGCACGGTGAGTGTGGTGCATGGCTGAGCGAGACCTTGCCGCATATCGGTAGCGTGGCGGACGAGATTGCAATTATCCGGTCAACCCATACCGAGGCAATTAACCACGACCCGGCGATCACCTATATCAACACCGGCACGCAACAGCTCGGTAAACCGAGCATGGGTTCCTGGCTGAGCTACGGGCTGGGCAGTGAAAACAAGGACCTGCCCGCCTATATCGTACTGATCTCACAGGGGACAGGCCTGGCCGGTGGACAACCGCTCTTTTCCCGGCTCTGGAGTAGTGGGTTTTTACCCTCGACCCACCAGGGGGTGCGATTTCGAAGTGGCAGGGATCCGGTTCTTTACCTGGGAAATCCCCCGGGGGTGGACAGCGACGGTCGGCGAAACATGCTGGCCGGACTCAGCCGCCTTAACACGATCAAGGCCGAGCGAACGGGGGATCCGGAAATTCACACGCGTATCGCCCAGTACGAGATGGCTTTTCGGATGCAATCTTCCGTTCCGGACCTGGTCAACCTGGAAGATGAAGGGGAGGGAGTCTTCAAGCTCTATGGTGAGAATGCCCGTAAGCCTGGTACGTTTGCAGCCAACTGCATCCTGGCCCGGCGGCTAGCGGAAAGCGGGGTTCGATTTATCCAGCTCTTTCACCGTGGCTGGGACCAGCACGGGAACCTTCCGGGCCAGATCCGCGGACAGTGCAGTGATGTGGACCAGGCCTCGGCGGCCCTGGTCAGGGACCTCAAAGAGCGGGGGATGCTGGATGAGACACTGGTCATCTGGGGCGGCGAGTTTGGCCGCACCGTCTATTGCCAGGGGGCACTCAAGAAAGACAATTATGGCCGTGATCACCATGGCCGTTGTTTCAGCGTCTGGATGGCCGGCGGTGGGATCAAGGGGGGCGTTCAGCTGGGGAAAACGGATGACTACGGGTACAACGTGCTGGAGGACGCGGTCCATATCCGGGATTTGAATGCAACAATCCTGCATTGCCTGGGGATTGACCACGAGAAACTTACGTTTCCCTACCAGGGGCTGGACCAGCGACTGACCGGCGTGGAGCAGGCCCGCGTGCTCAAGCAGGTGCTCGCCTAGGATTGTTGGTGTGGGCGGGTATAAAAAAACGGCCCGCCCGTGAAGGGCAGGCCGTTGTCTTTTTCTGTTGTGCCTGGCAGCCGGGTTAGAACGTCACCACGACGTCCATGTAGAACTCGGTCTGGCGGTGCCTGGTAGTTTGTCCTCTTTCCGATCAACCGAGAAATGCTGGGATGACCAGGCCGGGGAGCCTGGTGGCTGCCGGCCGGCTATAGAGGCGTTGTGCCACCGCTCCCGAGATCGAGCAGGAGCCAATTGTGGCAGACGGCTTCCCGATATGGCATAACACATCTCGTCGGAGTATCCCTTGTGAGGAGAGCACTGTGATGGGCAAGCAATTGGAATTGTCGCGTCGGGAAATGGTCAAAGCGGCAGCGGCACTGGGGCTGGCAGTGACAGGCGGGGACTGGGTCCAGGCAGCCGATCCGGAGAAGGTCACCGATATCGGAACGCGTCGTGAGCTGTTCGTGGAAAACACGTTGATTTCCAATCTCGGCGGAGGGGCCAGGCTTCAGCTTCACCGCCCGGTCCTGCGGGAGATCTCTTTCGTATGTGACAGGGACTGGGAGGGGTCGAGTTGTGCCTACATGAAGGTCTTCAAGGACGGGGATCTTTACCGCATGTACTACCGCGGCAGCGGCGTGGTTTACAAGGAGAATGGATATGCCGAATCACATCCAGAAACGGCCTGCTATGCCGAGAGCACAGACGGGATTCACTGGACCAAGCCCGAGCTGGGACTGTTTGAGTTCGAGGGATCGAAAAAGAACAACATCATCTGGATGGGACTTGGCAGCCATAACTTCGCCCCTTTCCTGGACGCAAATCCCGATTGCCCACCCGAGCAGCGATTCAAGGCCCTGGCGGGGGACTACAAGAAGGGGCTGCAGGCATTTGTCTCGCCCGATGGAGTGCGGTTCACCGCAGTCCAGCAGAAACCGGTGATTGCCAAGGGGTATTTTGATTCGCTGAACCTCGCCTTCTGGGACACCGAGATCGGTCTTTATCGTGAGTACCATCGTGATTTCCGCGACGGGCGGGATATCCGTACCGGCACCTCGTCCGATTTTGTCCAGTGGACCGATCCGGAGTATCTTTCCTATGAAGCTCACAGGGATCCGAGCGAAGCGGATGATGCGGCGCCGGCCAGGGATGGCGATCCGGAAATGCATGTACCGGGGCGGGTCAGCCAGCTCTACACCAACCAGGTGATCCCCTATTACCGGGCACCCCATATTTACATGGGATTTCCGACCCGTTACATCGACCGCGGCTGGACCTACTCGGCCACCCAGCTTCCACGGTACGAGTACCGCAAGCTGAGGGGAGCAAAATCCCGCCGGGAAGGGACCGCGGTGACCGACGGTATGTTCATGGCCAGCCGGGACGGCCAGAAATTTCATGTCTGGCCCGAGTCCTTTATCCGGCCCGGGCTGCGAACTCGGCAGAGCTGGTTCTATGGTGACAATTACCAGAACCACGGCCTGGTCGAGACAAAGTCCGCAATCGAGGATGCCCCGCGTGAGATATCGATCTATGTAAGTGAGAACTCTCACCAGGATCACGCGGGGCAGTTTCGCCGGCACTCAATCCGCATCGACGGTTTCGTTTCCCTGGCGGCACCGCTGGCCGGGGGCGAACTGGTGACCCGGCCGATCACCTTCGAGGGGAACAGATTGTCACTGAATCTCTCCACCTCGGCGGCCGGGAGCGTGCGCGTGGAAATCCAGGACGGAACTGGAAAGCCGGTTCCCGGATATACGCTTGACGAGTCGCACGAGCTTTACGGGGATTCGCTGGACCTGGCGGCTGCCTGGAAAGCCGGCGGGCCGGACGTTGGCAGCCTGGCTGGCACGCCGGTTCGCTTGCGATTTGTTGTGCGGGACGCGGACCTCTTCTCCTACCAGTTCCAGCAAAAGTAGAGAGGTGAAACCGATGTTCGAACTGTATCGCCTTCAACGACTCGTGCCCCTGTTCGCCGCACTTGTGCTGGTTGGTACCGGCCAGATCGAGGCCGAACAGGTTCCAGCGAGCACTTTTCCTGGCAGCATCTCCTCCTGGCATGATTTTGACCAGTTTGATTTTGAACTGGAGGGGGTTGCCTGCCGGGTTGTGCGGCCAGTGGTGACGGCCGAGGGACGCCCCTGGATCTGGCGGGCACGTTTCTGGGGACATGAACCGCAAACCGACATCGCGCTTCTGGAGAATGGATTTCACCTGGTTTACTGCGACGTTGCCGGTCTCTGGGGAAACAGCGAAGCGATCAGTCGCTGGGACCGTTTCTATCGCTATCTCACCATCGAGCATGGTTTTTCCAGCCGCCCGGCGCTGGAAGGGATGAGCCGGGGGGGCTTGATGATCTATCACTGGGCGATTGAACACCCCGGGCAGGTCTCCTGTATTTATGCGGACGCTCCGGCGCTGGGACTTCGCCCCTATGTGAAG
>JAPYUD010000260.1:0-5529 GCA_029936215.1 Pirellulaceae bacterium
GTTGATGATCGTGCCGAGTAAATCCAGGCCCTGAACCTGCAGTTTGGAACGGCAGGTGAGGCACTCGATAACGAATGAATTCATGGGGGATATCCGCTTGCGAGCTGGATGCCGGGTGACAGGTCTTTTATTGCACTCTTCTCTAATTCGACTTGAATGGCTGCGGGATTTCATATTTCCTTGCCGGATCCATGGCGGAAACACGAGTGGTAATCAGGATGATCTTGTTTTCCGGGGCGGCTGGATCGGGACCGAGAACCCAGATCAGTTTTTGATTCTGCTCACTGGGATCCTTGACGGTCGGGTCCGGATTGGCTTTCATCACCAGGCCGGTAAGCACTTCGCTTAACGGCTTGTTCGTTGCCGTGAAGTCTCGAATTGCCTGGTTGCGGGTGATTCCCTCCAGTTTCAGGTCATCCCCGATGATCTTGATCAGGAAGGGAAAGGGGGTGTTACCAAGCTTGTCCTTGACCTCGTTTTCAATATCCACCACTGCCAGGTTCAGATCCTGCTGGGGAATGCCGACGGTCATAGGCAGCTTAAGGGCATCCTCGATGCTCTTGTACATCGTGGGGCGATTGGTGTCCGTGCTGGCAATCTGCGTCGTCGGCTGGGCAACCAGGCAGAGCTCGGCACCGAGCAGGAGGTTGGTTGCTGCAACCGGGGGGAGTGCCGAGTTGACGATGGCAATGTTCCCATCCACGCCGACGCGCGTCTGTTGATGCAGTTCGCCAATCATCTGTGGATACTGAAAGGCGAGTCGCCGCCAGTGCATGTGCGGGTTGAGCAGCACCATGTACTCGCTGATCTTGTCCGGCACCTCGGCCATCCGCTGCTTGAACTCACTGGCCAGCTGGAACTGGTTCCGGGAGAGGCCCGCGTAGAGACGTGCTTCCAGGTAAAAAACACCGTCCATGTGCATGCTCACCATTCCCCCGCCAATGGAATCATCGAGTATCCACTCCAGGATGCCCCGGATCCGACGCGGTTCGCCGATCTGCAGGCTGCGGCCATCCCGAAAGAGATTGTTCGTCAGGAAGGTGGGAACAAAGACGGCAGTGAAATGGCGACTGTCGTCAGACAGCTTGAGTAGTCGTCCCAGGGTGGGTGGGATCGGTGGTGGTTTGCCAGGGAACTTGAGTACCTCGACAAGGTCCTCCTCGTGGCCCATCACGAAGCGGGTCCTCCCCTCCTCTTCCGGAATCACGAAGGAGTAATCCTGTCCCTTGAAATAGAATCCATTTTCGACCTGGACAGGGTCAGGGTTCCCAAAGCTCTCAAGCAGCTGTTCACGGTTCATCGGGAGATCAAGTTCGACGACGAAGGCGGGTCGTGGAAACTGCTCGTCATTGTTATAGAGTCCCATCACGATCTTCTTCACGGCAGAGAACTTGATCCCGGTTGCCTTTTCCCAGCCTGCCTGCTTGGTGGCAAAAACAGGTCCCAGGGCACGCATCGCATCCTCACCACCATGGGCTATCAGGTCAGCTGGACGGGCAGCAATCAGCAACTGGGCCCCCGGGGGAAGCCAGTGCAGCTGCAGAGGTTTTCCCTCGGTTGGAGATTGCCAGAGTGTCTTGCCGTCGTCATCTACCAGCTGGGGACCGTTGTCGGTATCGGGGGGGTTGTTTCCCGTCCTGGGAGAATTACTGGATCCACTGCCGTTCCCATTTTTTTTGGGCCGTGGAACAGTCGATCCGTTTCCCGGATCCGTACCATTGTTCTTGTCGGTGACCTGGTCATCGCTACCCTGACCGTTTTCGCTGTCCGACGGCAGGTTGAATGCCAGCAGCAGGATGACCGCCAGTGCGGCAGTACCGATCGCACCCCAGAAGATGGGCGACTTTTCCACGGGACGACGTTTTCGTCTCCTTGAGCGTGGTGCCACCTCGTCTCCGCTTTCACCTGGATCGTCCATGGCCCCGGCCGGTTTGACCGGAACCGGTTGAAATCCCTGGACAGCTGTCGCGGTGGGCGGGGTTTTCACGCTCTGGATAGCAGAGATCTGCTGATTGCCAGCGGCCTGCTTCTGCTGGGCAACCGCCGCCTTGTAACTGGCCTCGCTTTCCGGGATGGCGATTGGCGGGATCTGGAGGTTCACGCCTGGCAGCAGCAGCTGGAGCTTGTCCGGGATATCCCCGGCATGCACGTAACGCCTGGCCGGATCCTTGTTGACCAGGTAGGCGAGCAGGCGTTCAAAATTGGCCGGGATTCCTGTAGCCGTGATCGCCGGGAAGGAGGTTGCGGCATGTCGCTGTAATTTCTCGATCAGTCCTCCACCTGGAAATGGCGGCTGGCCATTGAGCATCTCGTAGAAGCAGGAACCGAGGGCATAGACGTCGGTTGTTGGGCTCGCCTGCTGCTGTGCCTGTCCAAGTTCGGGAGCAAGGTAATCCGCATAGGGCAACCATTCCGGATCCTGGGGCCGTGCATGCAGGTCCAGCGGGTTCTGGGTGGGAGAGAGGTTCAGCAGCAAGCGGCAACCACCATTGGTGGGAAAGAGAATGGAGTCGGGAGTCAGGCAGCCATGGACAAGTCCCTGCTGGTGAAGTTGTGCAAGTGCCTGGGCGATCGTCCATGTGACGCGGCACGCATCATCAAAAGCCAGTGCGCCGTCGCGAGTTAACCGCTTTCGTAGCGAGCTCCCCACCATGTCCTCGTAGACCACGATGCGATAGTTGCCCAGGTCCAGGGGTTCGTAAACCTGCTGGGTGAGGCGGTTCGTGACAGCCGCATGTTGGTGCACGCTTGAAATAAGTTGTTCCCAGCTGGCCGAATCCTGCGCGGTCTTGCCAACCATGAATTGAAGCACCACGGGATGTCCTGACGTGCGATGCCGCGCCCGAAACCAGCCATTCATGGCGGGTTGCGAAATCCTGTCCATCAACAGGTAATCACCGAACAGGAAGGGGCCGCCATTGCCATCCAGCATCGCCTTGCAGTGGAATGGCTGGATCACCGAGGTGCTCACCAGCCATTCGCCAATCGTGTTGGCATTCGCCTTTGAGGAAGAGCCTCCAAATCCCTCAAACTCGCTGCGCAGCTGTGCGATCCGGTCGGCTGGAACCAGCTGGCTGGATTGCAGTAATCCCCAGAATTCGTCAGTGGAAACGGTCATGGGCTCGTGCCTGGAGTGATGTCAGGTCGCATCTCGAGTCGGTATGCTGCTATTCTACGCATCGACCCGCGGTTGAACCACTCACATTCTAGTACTGGGCGCCGTCACTGACAGGCAACTGGGATCCATCTGCCAGGTTTTGTGCCGAGGCCAGGATTGCGTTGGCAGCCTGGTCAATCCCCGTGGATTGGACATCCAGGTGGGTCACAGCCCTCACCCGATTACTGGCAATTGCCAGCATCTGGACTCCATTTTCACAAAGCACGCCAACAAATTCCGCTGCCGTCGCGAGCTGGGGTTCGACCTCGAAGATGACCATGTTGGTGTCGGCACTGTCGCCAACCAGGTCCAGTCCCTCGGCCTGGCGGACGGCTTCCGCGAGCAGCTGGGCATGCTGGTGATCCTCTGCCATGCGTTCTCGATTATGCTTCAGGGCGTAAAGTGCGCCAGCGGCAATCACGCCTGCTTGCCGCATGCCACCGCCGAACAGCTTGCGGTGTCGCCGGGCCTCGCTAATCAACTCCCGGCTTCCCACCAGGGCCGAGCCAACCGGCGCTCCAAGCCCCTTGCTGAAACAAATGCTGACTGTATCAAAGTGCGTGCTCCACTGGTCCGCCGGAATGCCGGTGGCGGCCACGGCATTAAAGAGCCTGGCTCCATCGAGGTGGGTTCGCAGGCCCTGCTGGTGGGCCCATTGGCAGATCTCGATGACGTTCTCGATGGGCTGTACCCGGCCACCACCCCGGTTATGCGTGTTCTCCAGGCAGAGAAGCCGAGTCCGAGTGAAATGTTCATTCTCGGGCCGGATCAATCCAGCCAGTTGCTGCTGTTGCAGGACCCCGTTCTCTCCGGTCACGGCTTGGGGGACCAGGCCACTGAGCTGGGCATAAGCGCCCTGTTCATAGTTGAGGATGTGACATTCGGTTTCGCAGAGAAACTCGTCTCCGGGCCTGCAATGAATCCGCAGCGCTACCTGGTTGGTCATCGTGCCCGAGGGCATGAAAATGGCAGCTTCCTTGCCAAGCAGTTCTGCGGAGAGTTGTTCCAGCTCGTGGACCGTGGGGTCCACGTCGATGGTGTCATCACCGACAACAGCTTCCATGATCGCCTGCCGCATGGCCTCACCGGGCCGGGTCACCGTGTCACTTCTTAAATCAATCAGGTTGGACATGAGGTGGGGAGACTTCCTTGGAAAACAGGACTATTGCGATGGCGGGACACCACGGGTGTGAACTTCCTGCCGGGTGGTGGTGTCATTTGAAATGCCTGGGTGGGTGCCGGAACAGGCTCCCAGCCCTCCTTTTCGTTATATCAGACAGCCTTGTCCGGCGAAATCCGGTTGGGTTTCGGGTTGCATCGATGGCAGGCCTTCCCGGCATGCTGATTGCTGCCCACAATATGGAATATCCCGCAGTGGTCCCCATCCCGGGCAATTCAAGGCCAATTGCACCCTCCATCTGTTTGAATCTCCTGCGGGAATACCTCCTCGAGAAAAACTACCATGTCTGATGGGTCCCTCAAGATCGAGCGAATCGATTCCTGCCACGAGGAATTCGAGCAGCAGCTGGCTGGCCTGCGCCATCGCCTCAGTCCTCGCGGTGACGTGGTCAGCGAGGAGAGCCGTCAGCGAACAATCGAGGTCTTTGGTGAACCACTCTCTCCTGCCCAGGTCGTAGAGCGTATTTGCCAACGAGTCCGGGAGGAGGGAATCGATGCCGTCCTGGAATACGGCTTGTTGATTGACCAGGTGGAACTGGATGCCGAATCCCTGCGAGTCAGCCCGGAGGAGATTGCCCGGGCTCACCAGCAGGCTTCTGAAGAATTTCTGCAGACGGTTCGCCGGGTTCGAGAGAATATCCTGCAATTCCAGGTAGCGATCCTGCATGAGGACGTGACGATCCAGAGGGAAGAGGGAGTCGAGTTGACACAGCGTTACCTGCCTGTGGAACGAGCGGGGCTCTGTATTCCCGGGGGTGCTGCCGCTTATCCCTCCTCGCTTCTGATGACCGCCGTCCCGGCCCAGGCTGCTGGGGTGAAGCAGCTGGTCGTGATCGCTCCGCCAACCCCGTTTGGAGCCAATAATCCTGACCTGCTTGCCGTCTGTGGGGAGCTTGGAATCGATGAAGTTTATCGTCTCGGGGGCGCCCAGGGGGTGGCCGCGCTGGCTTATGGAATCGATGGGATCGCGCCGGTTGATATCATTGTTGGGCCTGGCAACCTCTTCGTGGCACTTGCCAAGAAGTATGTCTATGGCGAGGTTGCTATTGATTCGATTGCTGGCCCCAGCGAGGTGGTGGTTATCGCTGATGAGTCAACGCGGCCTGCCTACGCGGCGGCCGACCTGCTGGCCCAGGCAGAGCATGCACCCGGGGCGAGTATCCTGGTGAGCTGGAATGCGGAGGTCCTGGAAC
>JAPYUD010000261.1:0-5510 GCA_029936215.1 Pirellulaceae bacterium
TCCCAGTTCAGTGTCTTCGGGGGAGCAACCGCGGGAAGCGGCTTGCTGAAGGGATTGTGATTCAACCCAACGGTCACCTTCTTGATTTTCCCGAGTCGTCCCGAGTGAGCTATCGTGACTGCCTTAAGAAACCGTTCGTCGGACCGCTGCTGTGTGCCAACCTGGATTATTCGATCTGTCTCTTTCGCAACCTTGGAAATGATACGGCCTTCCTCGACGGTCAGCGTCAGCGGTTTTTCGCAGTAGACATCTTTCCCTGACTTCAGCGCTTCGGCGGAGATCTTCACATGCCAGTGATCCACAGTGCCACAGATAATGGCGTCGATATCATCACGATCAATAATCGCTCGATAGTCGTCATAGACGTCGATCCTGACCTCCTTGCCCTTTGCTGCCATCCGTCTCGTATAGGCCGCCTTGGTGTACGCAGAGTGCGACGTGTCGACATCGCAAACAGCGACGATGTCGCCGTAGTTGAGTGCTCGTCGGCCATCGCCCGTGCCCTGGCCACCACAACCGATCAGCGCAAACTTTGGACGTTCATTCGGTGAATCGGAACGAACCGCAGACGTGCCGGAAAAAACTCCCAGCGAACTGGCCGCAGCCAGGGTGGAAGTTGATTGCAGAAACCGTCGGCGGCTGACCTGGGACATTATCGGTCTCCATGTGTGAGGATTATTCAATGGATAAAGAATCAATAAAACCGTTGAATTAACGTGACACACGCACGGCTGGTGGGATTCGCATTTCCTCCACCCACACGCTGAAGTGCCCACGAGGCGGTTGGACGCCACGACGCGGGTGGTTGTATCGCAGGAAACTGGTAGCGGCGATGGTGACTTTGCCACCTTTGAATTCGTCGCGAATGTCGTTGTAGATATCGCCACCGCGTGGTTGCCCACCTTGTCGGACAGCAACACCGGTATTTGATTGAACCAGCAATTTACCGTTCGCGTAAATCGCGTAACCTTCGCCGGAATTAACGTGGGCGGATCCACCCACCACGATCCGGTAGCGGTGGCCCTCCTTGAGCGGCGGAAGATTGATAGTGCCACGGATCATCAGAACTTCTTTCTCCCACAGCGTCTTTGGCTTCTCTCCGCAACGGCAGAAGAGTGCTGTGCATGTCTCAGACAGTGCTTCTAATTTGCCGTCTAGCTGACCGAAAGGTTGCCATCCTTGCTTCCAACCAGCTTTGGTCGCCTCGAATTCCGACGCGATCCAGTTCTCCATCCCAGCCGGATAAGTCACCTTGCGGTAACGGCTGCCTTTCTCAATGGGCAGAATCTCAGGTGGGTCGAAACTAAAGTAGTCCCACTGCGTTTTGCTCATATCTGGACCGAACGGACGCCAGTCGTAGTCGTCGATTCCCGCCGCTTGATAGCAGTTGATCAGACCGTACATCGAGCCGCGGAGAAACTGGTTCGCTCGTTGCGGTCGATCGCCGGCGACCTCTTGCAACAAAGACTTGTTGTAGCGAGGGTCGGCCACATAGGAAGCCGCGATACCGTCGAGGATGATCGGCCTGAGCGCCTTTTGGGCCGCGGCCTTTTCTTCCTCTGACCGCTCGACAGTCTGCTGCCCGGCAACATGCTTTGGCCGAGGAGACTGTGGAAGCGGTTCCACCTTACCGCCGAGCATTCCGACCATCGCACGGCCAAGGGCATCGCCGATCAGCATGTAGGTCTCGGCGTTGCGGTTGTAGTGATAGTCCTCACCCTTCGGGGATTCGTCGATTTCGCGCCAGAAGTCGCGCGTATCGACCGAGGCCACGGTGCCGGCATAATCGGGATGTTGCTTTGCGTCGCCGACCGCCATTTGTGCTTTGCGTATCCTCTCAAACTTGCCCTGCATATGGTGTCCGCCGAACCCGTTTGAGCCAACAACCGCCGGCAGGTTTGGCACTTTAAACTCCTTGCGAACGTCGTTGATCAGGTTGACCAGGTTCTTTTCGTATTCCACGATCAGCTCTTCCGTGAAGCTGTCTTTGTGGCCCTGGAACCAGACGAAGCCAGCGATCTCGTAGCCCTGTCCCTTGTAACCTGGGACGACCTTGTCGATGTTATCGAGCGTCTTGCGCACACCCTCGACCATCAATTTATATTCGGCTGATTCGAAATTATTGTCGGGGTCGGTTCGCCCGCTCGATGGTGGCCGGAAATCGAATCCCAGCGAGCGATTGCCCTGGGCCGTTTTAATCAGCAGGACCTGCTCGTCGTGGAACGTGCCCAACACATGGCCGAAGCCGAGTTCCGGTCCGATGGACGTCCCATTCGAGGTGGCGCTCAGGGGTGAACCGTTGCCGTCCTTTGCTAGCCGTGCCTCCTGGAAGTAAACGTCGTTACGTACTGTCCAGTTACCGTCCCCATCGACCAGCCAGGGGAAATGTCCTTCGCGTTTGGCAATCGCGTCGAGGTCACCGTTACCCAGCAAATCGGTCTTCTGCATCCAAAACGTCGGCGGGTTGCCATTAACGCCGGAGATCTTAAACCGGTAACGCTTACCAGGCTCAAGATTCACGTCCTGCTTGACAGGCTCACCACCTGGTTCGCGGCGGTAGACTTCTTTGTCGTCGAGTTGCATGACGCAGAAGGAGCTCTCGCCAAATCCGCAGTGCAATTGGTAGACACCACGCTGCGCAACTTCGAGTTGCCCCTCGACAATCGGCTTGCCCGTCGGCTTTCCGTCCGGCTGATAGACATTCAGCCTTGAGACCTTGTAGTTGCCGACGCGATAGATCTGAAATGGTCCATCGGGAATGGTGGGATCGGAACTGAAGTAAACGCCCGTGTAGACGTTCTTTGCTCCGCTGAGGTTCCCCATCCCGACCATGTTGGATTGGCCGGCGAGAATGTAGACCTTGACTGGCTTTGTGGAATCGCCAGGTTTACCGTCCGGATCAGGAAGTAGCGCTGGGACGTCCGCGGCGGGAAGAGCTGCGGCCACTAGCACCAGCGCAGTGAGTGCGAATATTGTTTTCATTTTTCGTTCCTTGTTTAACGCTTCATCACATACCACGAGGACTGCCAACCAACGGGGTTTCTGTTATTGAAGCCGCCGGCTTCAATGAAGAGGTATTCCTGGCCGGCAATCGTGCTGACCTGCATCTTCAACGCTTCGTACCGGGTCAGATCCATAAGCGTGTCGCCGGACCAGAGTCGCATCACGCTGTCGGTTTCGCCGTTGTCCTTGAAGCCGATGCCTGCAAACCGGGCTCCACGTGGGTTCAGTCGTTTGTCGGGCGTGAATTCGTCAATCGACTTGACGACGCCGATAGTCTTCCAGTCGCCGACGAAATCCAAATTCCCGACAAATTTTCCGTCATAGCGGAATTTGACGGCAGCGGCCTGACGTTCTCGGTCCTCCGGATCCTGCGCGGCCTGCCATTCGGACGACAGCATGGCGACGACGGTCGCCGACTTCCGTACCAAATCGTCGCCCATCGGCGGCAGTTGCTGCTCTTCGAGGTGCAGGCTGATCTTGCCTTGAGGAACGCGTGAGGTCGGCTTGACTTTGTATTTGTCGTTGAACCGAATGAAGGTCTTGACCGCGATGGTCACCTCGCCGCCCTGGAAGTCCTCAAGGAATTCCCTGGTGAGATACGCGCCCTTGGGCTTACCGCCCGCCCCACGGCCGTTTCCCTGCTTCATTTCAATCAGGGGCTTGCCGTTGATGTAAATGATGTAGCCACCGCCGGCGCCGACGTGTTCGCCATCGTTCACGCGAATCCGGTAGCGATGGCCGGCTTTCAGCGGTGGAATATCGAAGGTCCCGCGGATCAGCAGGACTTCCTTTTCCCACAAGGTGTTTGCTGGGGTGGCGCCATGGCACCCCGGTCCCGTGCAGTTGGCCGAGCACTTGGTAATCGGTCGCAGAGGAAGCTTACCCATATAGTTGGCAAAGGGACTTTTCCCTTTCTTCCATCCAGCCTTGGCGGGGACGAAAGCGTTTGCATACCAGTTCTCCATGCCCTTCGGCAACGTCACCTCCCGGTATCGAGTGACGAGCTGGTCAAAGGGCACCTGATCGGAAGTGATTGGGTCAAAGCTGTGGTAAGACCATTCCGCGTTGCGCAAGTCAACGAACATGTGCCATCCGAATTCGCGCTGGCCGGCCCGACCGTACAGAGCGGCCAGGCCATCGATCGCATTCCCGGAGGCACCGGGGTAACCGGACTGCACTTCGCCTGCAGCCATCTTGTGCAAGGTGTCACGATTCTTGCCGACGAACTCGGGAATCAATTCCTCAATGATGATCGGGGTAATCGCCTGTTTCAGCTTGGGGCCGAATTGGCTCGGGTCCGCGGCGAGGAAAAATTCCTTGTACGGCAGGATCTCGTTGGGATGGCGTTGCCGAGCAATCTCATAGAGCACATCCAATCCACCGGGTACGTCGGCCAACGAAGCGGCGATGGCCTCAAGATGGAAATCGTAGGTGGAAGTGAGGTCCTTTCCGGCGAGGGATGTCTGCTTGCCGGCATAGCCGGTATAGGTCTCTTTCAGTGTCTCGACGGCAAGCTGCTGTACTGCAGGCCCGGCCTCATTGATCCTGGCCCGGATCGCTGTTGCCAACCCTCTGGTGACGGACACGCGTTGGTTCTTCTGGATGAGGTCACCGATCGCGGGGAGCACCTTTTGGTAGCAGCGTTCGTCCGCCGCCACCGGGGTGAGTGCGGTCAGAGCGGCGTTCTTCAGCCAATTCTCCTCGTGCTTGAGATAGGGGAGCAGGAGATCGACCAGGGGCACGACCTGATCTGCCGAGCCATAGCCGATGATCTGCATCGCTGCGTCCTTGACCCACCACGATTCGGCCGGGTCCCTGACCGCCTGGACCGCGAGGTCAAAGATCTCCGCAGTCAGCACGTCGGATCGCTTCACGATCGCTGCGAACATAGCGCGGCGGACGCGCGGGTCTTTGTGTTGCAGGAATTCCATGACCAGGGCTTCACGCACTTTACCACCGGCCGCCCGCCAGCCGATGTAACCGCTGTTGACACCCAGCGCCTTGTTCGCGGCAACGAAGCGGATGTTGTGGTCCTGGTGATGAATATATCGACGAATGTCGTCGTCACTGGGTTGATCCGGGCCATGAAAGTGGCGGAACAACTGCAGGCTGGAATCTTTGGCCAGGGTCTCGCCGGACAGGTCGTGTTTCTTGCCATCCTTATCCGGCACGGCCTCCAGCGAGAGGAAGATGTTGTCCGCCTCGACACCCCACGGTTGCTTGGGCAGTTGATATTGCTTGGAGAATTTTGTCGGAGGCGCGCCGGTGATGCGTAGTGTCTTGCGCGGAATGGTGTAGGCCAGCGGGTACGCAACGCCCCACAGTTCCTTGTCGTAGCCCGCTCCACCCAGGATGCCGAACGAGCCGTCATAGCGGCGTGACAAGTCGTAGTGCCACTGGCGATTATTCATGAAGTCGCGGTACTGCCTGGGCTTTTTGTCGTGCAGCAGGCCCATCGCGGCACTGCGCCAGATTTCGCCGATGCCGCCGCCGGTGTGGCCGTGGAG
>JAPYUD010000262.1:0-5506 GCA_029936215.1 Pirellulaceae bacterium
CGACGCTCATCGCGCGGTGGCCCGGGAAATTGCTCGTGGTGACTGGAAGCAAGAGGAGAAGAGGGAAGCGATCGATCGCTGGCTGGGAGTAGCCGATGAGCTCGCAAAACAACTGAAGTCACGCCAGAGTGCTCCGCCGCTGCTGGACCTGGAAGGACTCGCCATGAGGCTGGATATCCAACTCGACCTGCAGAAGAAGTTTGATGAAACCGGGGTTATCGAGAAGCTTGTCCAGCAGGGTGAGTCGTTGATCGACGAGTCGCAGGATGAGTTGACCAGCGGGGAAGTCCACTGGCGGATCGGCCGGGCTCTCTTTGTCGCTGCCCAGATTGCCAGGGAGCGTGACGCGCCCGATCAGGCGATCATGCATGGGACTGCCGCTTATCGGCATCTCCATGATGCCGCCTCACCACGTGAGGAAGGACTAGAAGGACATGCTATTGTTGGTGGGAACAGCTTTCTTGTTGGCACCATGGAGGCAATTTCCCGTAAGGACCATGAGCAGGCGGTGCGCTGGTATGAGCGAGCATTGCCGCACCTGGCCCAGTCCGGCATGGAGCGGCACTGGACCAGTCGCGGGTGGCACGGGGAACGCTTTGTCAGCATGGGGCTCTCCTTCTGGAAGACTGGAGCCAGGGACCGCGGCCTGGAGTTGACGGAGCAAGGGCTGGCATGGGTTGAAAAGGCGGTGAAGGAGAATAGCTTTCCCCGCCGCCACCTGGCCGTTCCTTATGCGAATATCGGCATCATGTACCAGGCACTGGGGCAGGAACAACAGGCCCGTGAGATCGCTGTCCGTGCTGCGAGCCTGCGGGGATCGGATGACTCTGGCTTCCAGCGACGCTAGACTGTCAGGCATGGATCCGATGGAAGATCCAGGCTCGGGATCCTCTGGTGAGTTACCGTCGTGCTGAAAATCCTGTTTTTTCTTTTCGTTGCGGTCCCCTTTGTTGAGCTCTGGTTGCTCTTTAAACTGGCCGCCCTGACCAGCCCCCTGGTGGCAATCCTCAGTGTTGTGGTCACGGGAGTTGTCGGTTACTGGCTTGCCAGGGCGCAGGGATTGCAGGCATACCAGCGAATCAGGGTAAGTGTTGAGGCCCAGAAGAACCCCGCCGATCCGGTGGTCGATGGCCTCTTGATCCTGGTTGCCGGCGTGCTCCTGATGACGCCTGGCATGATCACCGACCTGGTGGGATTCCTGCTGTTGATCCCCCTCAGCCGGGTTGTTTTCCGCCGCCAGTTAATCCGCTACTTTTCACAGCGGCTGCAGACCGTCGTGATGACACAGGTCCCCCGGCCAGCGGAAGTCGTGGATCCGGATGTTTTTGAGGGGGTTGTGGTGGAGGACGAGTCGATGGCGGACGAACCCCAGGACGATTCCTGCTGATCAGATACTGACAGGGAGTGCCTGGCGAGCCTGCTGGATAACGTCCTCCAGGCAACCCTCCTGGAAGGGACTTACCAGGCCTGCTGAGCTGGCGAGCTCTCCAAAGGGGGCCTCGCCACCACGTCGGCAGAGGGCCACGTAATCATCCATTGCTTGCTGGCTGTCCTGGCGGGCCCGGAGCCAGAACTGCAGGGCACAGGTTTGGGCCAGCGTGTAATCGATGTAGTAGAAGGGGGACAGGTAAATGTGTCTCTGCGACTGCCAGCGGCCCCCGTTGGATCCATGTGGCAGGTCTCCCCAGTCCATCCACGGGAGGTACTCCCTTTCGAGTTCCTGCCAGATGGCATGGCGTTCTGCTGCCGAGGCGTTCGGCTGGGCGTAAACCAGGTGCTGGAAATGATCCACCGCCACCCCATAGGGAAGGAACAACAGGGCACCAGCAAGGTGAATCTGCCGAAATTGCTCGGCACGTTCCCCGAAGAACTTCTCCATGTGAGGCCAGGTAAGGAATTCCAGGCCCATCGAGTGGATCTCGCAGGACTCGTAGGTTGGCCAGAGGTAATCCACCCAGGGCTGCTTACGGCTCATGTAACACTGGAAGGCATGTCCCATCTCGTGTGTGAAGACTTCGACGTCACCCCGGGTGCCATTGAAATTTGCATAGATAAAGGGCATGCCGACGGTTTCAAAGGAAGTACAGAAGCCACCGCCTGCCTTTCCTTCCCGGGTCTTGAGGTCCATGAAACCGCCATCGGAGAGGAGGTGGAAAAAGCTGTCGAGGCCACCTCCCATCTCATCGAACATCTCTTTCGCCTGCCCGATCATCCAGTCATGATCACCCTCCGGCAACGGGTTCCCCTCGGGGAAGAAGACTGCCAGGTCCCAGGCCATCACCTTGTCGATTCCCAGTTCGGCGGCCTGCCACTTCCGCAATTCGACTCCCAGTGGGGTTACCAGCTCCTTGACGGACTGTCGGTAACGGGCGACATCGTCCTGGTCGTAGTCAACACGCTGCATCAGCAGGTAACCAAGTTCGACATAGTTGTCAAAGCCCAGTTTCCGGGCCATCCCGTGACGCAGGGAGACAAGGTTATCGAAGATCTCGTCCAGCTGGTCCTGGTTTTCCTCGAACCAGCTGCAGCGAACAAGCTGTGCCTCGTACCGCAATTCCCGGTCCGGGCTTTCGGCGTACTTGGCGATTCCTGAGAGGTTCAGTGTTTCTCCCCGTAATTCCAGCGAGGCTGCCGCAAGGAGCTCAATGTAGCGAGCGGAAAGGGTACTCTGCTTGACCATGTCCTCTTCGATGATTGGCTCATAGGTGGGAATCTCGGCTTCCCAGAGGGCGAAAGCCTGGGCCCCAATCCGCGATTCGATCTTGTCGCGGAGGGGATGATTGACGAGCAGTCGCTTGATACTGATATCGAGCTCTGTCAGCTGGGGTGTGAGTTGATCACAGTGCTCCCGGGCCTGCTTGTACTCGGCGTTAGCGGTGTCCTGGTGAAATCGCAGGTGGGTCAGTGAGATCCAGCAGCCATGTTCTCGCCGCAAGGCATCCCAGCGATTCATTACCTCGACCGCGGTTGCTTCGTCTTGTGCTGCCTGAAGTTCCTCGCGGAACCGGGAATACTGGTCACGCAGCTGGTCCATTTCAGGAGCAGCCTGTTCGATTTCGCTGAACTGGATAGAGCCCATGGCAGAGTTTTCCGGGCAGGGTTAGAGGGCACCGATCCTTGCAACCAGGTCTGCCGTCCGGCAGCTGTATCCCCACTCGTTGTCGTACCAGCTGACGACCTTGGCCAGTCGACCCCTGTCGCCGAGTACCTGCGTGAAGTCGGCGGCAAAGATCGAGCTGTGAGGATCGTCGATGATATCGCTCGAGACCAGGGGATCGGTCGCAAAAAAGAGGATTCCCTTGAGCGGGCCCTCGGCAGCAATCCGGATTGCCTCGTTGATCTGCTCGACCGTGACATCCGTTGCGAGGTTTACTGTGAGGTCGACCACGCTCCCGGTGGCGACCGGAACACGCATGGCGATACCGGTCAGTTTCCCGTCCAGTTCCGGGATCACCAGGCCGACTGCCTTTGCCGCACCGGTGGATGTTGGAATGATGTTCTGTGCACCACCCCGGGCACGGTACAGGTCCGGGTGGGGCATGTCCTGCATTCGCTGGTCGTTGGTGTAGGCATGCACGGTGGTCATCAAGCCCGATTCAATACCAAACGATTCGTGCAGGACCTTGGCGACCGGTGCCAGGCAGTTGGTGGTGCAACTGGCATTGGAGACACATTTCATCTCGCTGCTGAGCTTGTCATCATTGACGCCAAGCACGCAGGTCAGGTCGGCGCCGTCCTTTGCCGGGGCACTCAGGATGACCCGGCCAGCTCCCGCCTGCAGGTGCGTGTCATAGCCCGCTCGCTCATCGGTTGAGCGGGACGTGAAAATGCCAGTGCTCTCAATCACCACGTCCACGTTCATCTCGCCCCAGGGCAGATCTGCCGGATTGCGTTCCGAGAGCGCGCGAATGGAGGTCCCGTTGACAATCAGGTTGTCGTCGTCGTAATCGACCTGGCCGTCAAATCGCCCATGGATGCTGTCGTACTTGAGCAGCGTGGCGAGGGTGCGGTTGTCGGTTAAATCGTTGACCGCGACCACTTCAAACTCGTCCCCGCGCTGGATCATGTTACGAAATGTCAGACGACCAATGCGGCCGAAACCGTTAATGGCAACTCGAATCGCCACAGTTATTCTCCTTGAAAAGAAATTTAGTTTTTTCCCGCGTGCTGGATACGGATCACAGGCTTCTGCTGTCAGCGTCGAGGGAAAAGTGATCCTCCAGGTGCCTTCAACCGGACGATGCTCACCAACCAGGCAGCAGTGATGTGCAAGAGAAACGATTATAATGTTGGTTTTCTGGAGCGGCAACCGCGAGGGGAACCAGTTATGGAGCATCGTCCCGCCTGGCAATTACCTCCCGGTATCTCCCGGGGCACCTGGGATTACCTCCAATCGGAACTGGTTGCCGGGGATTATGACGATTACTTTTCCCAGAGTGCGCTCTTTGAAATTGATCAACAGCTGGTCGATGAAGTCTGCAGTGGATCCCCGGAAGATGTCGTGATTGACCTGGGTTGCGGTACTGGCAGGCACCTGTTGCCCCTGGCGGCGAGAGGAATCAAGGCGGTGGGCGTTGATCTTTCCTGGCACATGCTGGGAGTGCTTCGAGACAAGGCTCGTCAGCAGGAGACGAAAGTGGGTTGCCTGCGATGCAACCTGGTGGAGTTGGATGCGCTGGCAGACCAGGTGGCGAAATATGCCCTCTGCATGTTCAGCACGCTGGGCATGATCCGGGGGCAACGTTATCGGCGGCAGTTCCTGTCCCATGCCCATCGAATCTTGCAGCCGGGAGGATGCCTGCTCCTGCATGTACACAATTACTGGTACCACCTGTACGATCCGGGAGGGCCTCGCTGGATGCTGTCGAATGTGCTGGCCAGTTGCTGCCGACAGAATGTGGAGCGAGGGGACCGGGAGTTTTTCTACCGCGGGGTGCCACGGATGTTCCTGCATTCTTATCGGAAAAGCGAGTTGCGAAGTGACCTGCTCAAGGCAGGATTTACGATAGAGCGGCTCATTCCGCTCTCGCCACGGGGAGAAAAACCGCTCGGGATGCCCTGGCTGATGCCAGGCCTCAGGGCGATAGGCTGGCTTGCTGTCGCTCGACGTGCGGCAGCCTCGGACTAGCCTGCAGGTTTCTTTTCGGCCGGCTTTTCTTCGTCAGGTTTCTTTTCGCCAGGGTCTTCTTCCGGCTTATCCTTGTCTTTACCCACGGGGCGTTTGCTTTCACTCTTGCCCTCGAAAGGCTCGGCTGCTGCAATATCCAGCCGGTTGGCTTGTGCTCTTCCCAGTGCTTTTTGTGGGGTGGGATACCAGGCGTCAAGCGTGACCGAGTCTCCGACACGGCACAACTGGAATCCGTTGATCATCACATTGATGGTGCACTTCTCGGACACTGGCACACGCAGCGCCGCGCCTCCCGCGTTGACGTAAAGGACACCATCGCGGATGCCTCTCAGTTGGCCAGCAATGTCAAAACGCGCTGTTGCTTTCTGGGGTTTGGGC
>JAPYUD010000263.1:0-2086 GCA_029936215.1 Pirellulaceae bacterium
CACAATGTGATGGGACGGGAATCGGCCGTCAAGGTGCTGCCCCTGGACAAGTCCACCCCCTACGCGATTGCCAACTTCATTCGCGAGATCCGTACCCAGGCACAGCTCGACCATCCCCACCTGGTTCGTGCTTACGACGCCGGTCACGATGGAAATGTCCATTACCTTGTAACGGAATATGTCCCTGGCACCGATCTTCGCCAGCTGGTCCGAGCCCAGGGGCCCCTGGAGATGTCCCAGGCAGCAAGCGTGATCATGCAGGCTGCCATGGGCCTGGACCACGCTCACCAGCAGGGCCTGATTCACCGAGACGTGAAACCGGGTAACGTGATGGTCACACCAAAAGGAGTGGCCAAGGTCTCCGACCTGGGCCTGGCTGGATTTGTTCATGCCGCGGATGATGATCCCCGAAGTGGCAAGATCGTGGGAACCGCGGATTATCTTCCCCCGGAGCAGATTCGAAATCCGACCGACATCACCCCCTCAAGCGATATCTACAGCCTCGGCTGTACTCTCTATTATGCGATCACGGGCAAGGTCCCTTACCCGGGTGGAAGCACCAATGACAAGGCCCACCGCCACCTGCATGACCACCCCTGGCATCCACGCCGATTCAACAACAGTATCAGCGAGGAGTTCGTGGAAGTCATCGCCGAGTTGATGGAGAAGGACCCGGCCAAGCGGATTGGTAGTTGCACCGAGGTGGTCAGCCGGCTGGAACCATTCACCGAGAATCTCGCCTCCCTGCCGGCTCAGCAACTGGTCAGCAGCCCCTGGTCGTCGCCTCCCCTGCCTGGCCAGGAAGAGACACTTGTCGAGGGAGACGGGACCGGCTCACGAAGCAGCCAGACGGCGATTGGGACCGACCCCCTTGAAGTGGGATCCCAGGACACGGAATCCTCCCAGGTCCCGGCCGCTCCCCCACTCTCCCTTACCGAACTGGGACCAACGTCGATCTGGGAGGATTCCCAGACCTGGACGATCGTAGGAATCTCGCTGGCCGTTGGCGTTTTGATCGGGTTCCTGTTCACCATCACGCTTGGTGGCATCTTCTGATTCCGCCCTGCAGGCTGATCAACTTCCACCCGCCTCAATCGCCGACTGCGGGACTTCTTGAATCAGCGCCGCATCCAGGTTCAGGTCGATGTAACTGTCCATCAGCAACCGGGTGCGGGCAAAGAGGGCATCAATTTTTGCCCGGCTCCACTTGTCGATCGAGCCACCAGTAAAGTCTCGCTGGCGATCCTGCAGTCGTTTTTCCAGGTCGGTTTTACTCGGCAACGATTTGAACTGCTGGTGGATCTCCTGGGCGTCGGCCATTTTTTTCTCTGTCAGCTTGGCACGCACGCGAAAGGCAAGAACCTGCCGCTGGATCACCACGTCCATGACTGCCAGCTGGAAACCCACGATAAAGGCCTCCACCTGTAATCTCAGATCATCACTGGGAAGCGGTGCGATATGGACATCGTCCAAACCTGGAACGATGGGAATCCGGGCCAGCATCTGCTGGCCGTTGCGGACATACATGATGCGAATCTGGGTGGAGAGCCGATCCACCTCCACGATCCCCCGCCAGTCCGTCTGTCCAAGCGTGCGAGGATCCGCTTCCTCGGTATAAAAGTTCTGTTCCGTTGGAAACTGCGGCGTCTTGGAAAAGACCGTGTATCCTTCCAGTCCCCGTCCGGGCTGGTCCCGATCCACCAGTTTCAGGTCGGTCTTGTTTTCCGTTGCCCTCACCAGCAGGCCATACTTGTGGGTTCGCGAGCTGGATCGTGCACGCACCGGGTTCTTGGCCAGGCTACCGGTGGTATACACCTTGCACTCGATATTCCCGGTAGGATTGAGTTTCTGGACGAAGAGGTAAGTTGCCACGACCTCGGTAATGCCGCCTTCCAGGGGGCGGCCATAGCGATCATCCCTCCGGACCACCGCACGCATCACCATCCCCTCTCCAACATAGCCCGGCAACTGGCGGTCCAGTTCAAACTGGTCGGTCAGGGGAGAGGTGATTCCAATCGCTCCTCCTGCACCACTTCCCCCTGGGCTGGCTGCCGCTTGAGGGGGATCCTTGTCCGCCTCGGCATCC
>JAPYUD010000263.1:2186-5505 GCA_029936215.1 Pirellulaceae bacterium
CGGCATCCCCCTCGGCTACTGCCTCGCTCTTTGGCTTGTACATCAATCCTGCTGCCCGCACTGTACCGACGAGCACTTCCCTGCTTTTCTCCTGACCCGCCTCGTTCTGGTAGCCAATCGTTCGGAATTCACGAATGCGAACAACCGGGGAAAACACTTCCTCGATTGCCGAGAAGACGGCATCCCCGAGTTGTCCAGGGTGCTGCAGCCGTCGTTCACTGGGGCGACTCCAGCTCAGCGCCCGGCAGTCCAGTTCCCGGGCGCGGACCCGGAAGTCGGTTCCGCGATCGGTGATGGAGACAACATAAAGCTTGTCCCCGTCCAGCACAGTCGACTCCCTCCGGGCGGGCGTAATGTCCCCCGTCTCTTCACCGCTTTCTCCAGAGACAACCGCATCGATCTCCTTGTAGGTCATTTCCCAGGGGTGCTGGGCCACGTCGGCACGTAGTTCCGGCGGCACCGAAGGCAACTTCATATCCCATGTTGAATGTGCCCAGCTATCGACCCTCGCCCTGAGCACACGCCGCACCTCGGCCCGTTGGACCGCGGTCACCCGTACACTGGGGCCATATGAGATCCAGACATTTACCCGGTAGGGCGAGAAAAGCCATGTCTCCTGGGCCTCGACCCTGCCACTGATGGCAGCGACCAGCAGCGCCAGACCCAGGGCCAGCCAGCAGGTAACACCACGCCGCCTGGCTGGCGGAGAGATGGAGTGCTCGTCTCTGTGCTTTTTCCGTTGCATTCTTTTTTTCTCATCAGCTCTTTCCTGGAGAGCTGGTTTTTCCTTTTCCATCAGGGGAGCTTGGGTGCCAGTTGCCACTGCTGCACCCCATGGTAGAGCGAGACCGGTGGACGCCTGTTGAGCTGAATACCAGGATGGTGGGCATAGTAATCCACCATCTGCCAGAGCGGGATGACCGTCACCTTGTCGTGGCAGACGCGGTGCAGCGAACGTACCCGGTCACGCACTTCCTGCCACCGCATGGCGGATTCAAGCCACTGCAGGGATCGGTTGACGTGGTCGTCCTCTACCATCGCCAGCCCCTCGGGACCTAGCAGGGCACTGGCATCCACGATCGGTTCCCACATTGCCAGCTGGCAGTAAAGCAGGTCGTAATCCCTCGAGGGATCAAGCGTTTCCCCAGGTGGCAGTTCCTTGAGCGAGCACTGGATCTTGATGTGGTTCAGGTGAAACTCGATCGTACGGCAGGCCTCCCGGGCAATCCTGTTCGCGGGATGAGCGATCACCAGCGTCGGGATCCCATCAAATTTCTCTTCATTCCTCTCTGCATCTTCCTTCATCCGCCGCTCGGCAAGCTTGAAAAGGGTAATCGCCAGGCGGGGCAGGTACTCACGTGGCTGGATCGTCTGGTCATAGGCATAAGAGAGTGGGTCATCACGGGAGAGACCAGCGGCAAAGGGACCACTAATAAGCCGGCATCCAGGGACCCGGTGTCCTCGCATCAGGAGATCATGGAGAATCACCTCACGACGAATCCCGAACACAATCGCCTTGCGAACAAGGTCGATCTGCATGTGTTCCCGCTGCATATTGGGCACCAGCATATGGACCGAGGGCAGGGCATAGGGCTTGACCCGGATCGAGGGCTCTGACATCAACGGAATGGCTTCCACCGGGGAAAGATGGTCCAGCACGTCCACCTCCCCCGCCTTGAGTGCCCGGACCGCTTTCTCTCTATCCTCAAAAAGTCGCTCCACGATTTCTGCCGGGGGAATAAAATCAGGATCCTCCGACCGGTAGGGGAAACGGTTATTCTCGTTCATGCGGTAACGGGAATCGACCTCGTCCTCGCTTGCCAGCACGAAGGGGCCATCGATCCTGTTGGGATCATCGACACCAAGCTGGGAATCGATATAGACCTGCAGTATCGCCTCGGGCAAAACATGCGGCCGACGGAAATGAACCTCCAGGTCAAAAACGTCTTTCACATCGACGTGGGAAAACAGGCTGGCCCAGGAGACGAGGTAGCTGGGATGGGACGGATCTGCCATGTCCAGCAGCTTGCGCGAAACCTCGTAGCCGTCGGTAACAAACTGGCTGGCAATCTGGTCCGGTTTTATTGAGAAACGAATACTGCGTCGATCGTTAGCCTGCCGCATGCTTCCCATCGGGAATCTGTACTCGCCTTTTTCTGTCCCTGGCCCCTGGTACTCCAACAGGGTGCGACGCACCAGGTAGCCGGCCCGCCGCGCAGACCAGTTGTCGATCCGGGAGCGATCGGCGGTAACGGCTCGCTCCGTCACGCCGACAATCACCAGCGGATACTTGCGAGCAATCTCAACAGCCAGCTGCCGACCACCGGCAACGCGAGGAAAGATCTCCAGCATTTCCCGGCTCAGTCGTTGTGCCTCTCGCAGTTTCCCATCGACCATCAGCTGGCGAGCCTCGTCCCTCTTGGCGGCCGCCATCTGGTTCAACAGGTTGACCGCCCCCTGCACGCTCGGCAGCTGGTCCGCCCCGTAGGTCCTGATCAGGCGATCCATCATCTGGCCAGCCAGCAAGGTGCTTCCCGCCTCGATGTAATCGTTCAGGACCCGGGCTGCCGCCGCATCAATCGCAGAGGCCACGGTCTGGCCTGAACTGTCGTGATCGTACTCGGGGTTCCGCTGGTAAAGTTCTTCCAGCAGGGAGAGCGTCTCGAGCAGGCGTTGCTCGCTAAACCACTTCATCGCATTGAGATAAAGGTAACGCTCGAGCGACTCGTCCAGGCCAGGTGCCTTGGGGTACCGACGACGGATGAAAGTATAATACTCGAAAGCATCATCCATGCGGCCCTTCGCGACCAGCTGGTTTACTTCTCCCACGAGCACCTGCTCGTAAAGCTGCAACGAGGCGACATCCCGCCAGGTCACCTCGTAGACCTCGTCAGGATCATCCAGCAAGCGAACCTCCAGCACGCTTCCTCTCTTGAAATCCGGTAGCTTGCGGTCGGGAAAGGGCAACATCTCGATCTGAATCTGCTCGGTTGTCTGCTCATCGACCTGGATCACGAGCAGATCGTAGGGTGTCCTCCGCAGCAGCTCGTCGTGTATTTTCTGGGCAGGCAGTTCCAGGCCACACGCCAACAGCGCACAGATTGCCAGCAGGCTGCCCCTGGCAACCATTCTCCCGCAGCGGACTGACTGCCTGGTGCTCACGAGCTTTGTCCTCCCTCACCGCTACGACGGGGGATCGGTACGACATGGATTGTCCCATCGGCCCCGGAGAGCCAGAGTCGATCACTAAAGACAACCGGGCTCCCGACGACGGGTTCGAGAATGGAACTGGTGGCAACGACGTCCCCGGTTTTCCCAT
>JAPYUD010000264.1:0-5485 GCA_029936215.1 Pirellulaceae bacterium
GTGCGTCCGGAGTCCAGCCAGTGCCTCGCTTACCAAGAGCGAGTCGGGAAGGTGAAATCCGAAGCCTACTTTGCCGTAGCCAGGCAACCTGGCTACAAATATCTACAGAACGGCCGCAACGCTCGAGACAGTGAACCATGCGACCTGCAACGACTATTGCCACGGCCAGACGGCATCAAATAGACTAGGGCGATGGCTGACCCAAAAACAACCAGGGACATGCACTTTGTGCATCCGCTGTTCGATTATTTCCTTATCGGCGGTGGTTTGAGTTTGGTTTTCCTTGTCCTGTTGTTTGCGGTTCCCGGTCTCAAGCAGATGCTCAGCGCCGAGGCCTTCATGGCCACCACGATCCCTTTCTTCATCTTGTTGAGTAATAACACGCACTTTGCGGCATCCACGGTCCGCCTCTATTCGAAACCGGGTTCCTACAAGGCGCTCCCCTTCCTCACGTTCCTGTTTCCACTAATCATGGTGCTGTTGCTGACGGCAAGCATCTCCCAGGCGGACCGGATCGGCCCGTTTATCCAGGCCGTTTACCTGAGCTGGTCGCCGTTTCACTACGCCGCGCAGGCCTATGGACTGGGTGTCCTGTATTGCTATCGATCCGGCTGTGCAATCTCCATCGGGCATAAACGGATCCTCTGGTGGGCGGCCTTGATGCCATTTGTGCACAACATGCTGGCTGGCGAATCGGGAACTGGCATTTCAATCGTTCTTCCTCTCGACTGGCTGGCAGAGGGGACCACGCTGGCGACGGTGATTGATGGTCTGCAATACCTGGCAATAGGGCTGTCGGCCGGGCTGTTGCTGTGGTTTTACGTCGCGGTGCGGAAGGACAAAAAACGCTTCGCCCCGCTGATTACTCCCCTGGCCATCATCACCAATGGTATCTGGTGGCTGTTGTTGCCGCCGCTGGATGCCTTCATCTGGGCGACCATTTTTCATGGCATCCAGTACCTGGCCATCGTCGTCATTTTCCACGTCAAGGACCAGGTGCAGCTCCCCGGGAACCGTCACAGCCGGGCTTATCATGTGGCCTGGTTCTACCTGGTAAGCCTCGGTGTCGCTTATGGCCTGTTCAGCTGCCTGCCGAGTTTTTACATGCTCGCTGGCTTTGGCGAGGTGGAGAGCATACTGCTGGTTGTCGCTGCCATCAACCTTCATCACTTTATCGTGGATGCATATATCTGGCGATTTGGCGACAAGGATCGCAATCGTCGCATCGCCCAGGAGACCGCGCCGGCACCGGCCGTGTGAGATTCAACGATGGACGACACTCGCCCTACACCCGTACTGTATCAGGCTGTCTTCTGGATCGGCATGATCGCTTTCGCCGGCATGGCGATCGGGGGTCTCTACCATTCCTTCGACAGGTACGACCGGCTGCCGGACATCGCGCAGAGTTACCCGGAGACTATCAAGGCGATGCTCGAGAGTCGGCAGTTTGACGAAGCGGCGGTACAGATGCGAACTGCCCTGATGATCGAGTCAGGGGGGTCGTTTCCAGAAGCTCAACTCGAACTGTCTCTGGGCAACGCCATGGCATCGCACGATGCCATGCCACAGGCCGTTCATCATTTCAGGCAGGCGGTCCAAATCGATCCAGAGTTCGCCAAGGCCCACTATGCCCTGGGGCTTGCCATTCATGAGCAGGGGAATGACCGGGCTGCCGAGAGTCACTTTCAGAGGGCAATCGAACTCGACGAGGACTACAAGGCGGCGTTTGCGGGTGTCTGTAACACGCTGGCAGTAGCCGCATTCAGTAGTGGTGATTTCAAAACAGCACTGGCTCACATCCAGAAGGCACTGGCGATGAACGCCCATTATGCTGAGGCGCATAACAATGCGGGATTGATCTACTTGCAGCTCGGCGAGCCGGACAAGGCGATCGACCACCTGGAAACGGCACTGCGGATCAATCCCCAGTTTCAACAGGCACGCCAGCACCTTGAGGCCACCCGGCGGATGCTGCAGCAAGGACCGCGAGGCACAGAGAGATGAGAGCCTGGTGACAGCCGGAATGCCAGCGAGGGTTCACTTTAAGAGGTTACAATTAAGCCACTGGAAATCTCTTTGCTCGCCACCCGGTGCTGCCATGAAACAAGCCCTTGCCTGCCTGCCATTAGTGCTCCTGGCTGTCCTCTTTGTTTCATCCGAACTCCAGGCCCAAGACGCTCCTGAAAGAGAGCTGCGGATCTGGAAGGACTCAACGGGAAACTTCGGTATTGAAGCACGGTTTGTCCGCATAAGTGGTGACCTGGTTGTGCTGCAACAGAAAGACAAGACGGAGATCACCGTTTCCCTGGCGAGGTTAAGCCAGCCCGACCGCAAGTACGCAAAGGTCCAGGGGAAAACGAGATTTGTCAGCGTCACGCCGTCACAGGACCTGGTGGCCATCGTCCAGCGTGCAGCCCCCTACACGACGATTGTCCTGGGGCCGGGGGTCTACAAGCTGAGGCCGCGGCCACCCTACGATCAGGCGGTGCTGATCGAGAAGAAAGAGAACCTGACGCTGACTTCAACGGACGCTACCAAAACGCGGGTCGAACTTTCTCCCGACACCAAATTTGGTTTCTTTATTGGCAGTAACAACAGCGATCTTGCAATTCAGAATCTTACGATCCGTGGTACCCCGGCAGCGGAGCCCAACACCACCGCTATCGGTAACTATTCCGGAACGACGAACGTTCGCCGGGTTCATTTCAGCGGCTTGCGAGTGGAGCAGGTGACTGTTGGGATCAGCGTCGGCACGGACCTGACCGGTGTCTACCAGGACGTGGTGATCCGGGACAACCTGGTCCGCCGGACAATCGGTACAGAAGCCGGCTTCGGTTACGGGATCCATCTCTCAAATGCCACGAACGTGACGGTCTCGATGAACGTCATCGAGGAAGCCACGCGGCACAGTATCTATGTGGCCCGGGCCGCGCAAGGGTCGAACGTTCGCATCGAAAATAACCTGATTCTCAACCACGACATCAAGGGGAAGAACCCGCGATGGTACGGGGCCGCCGTGGTCTGTGCACGCTCCAGCAGCGTTACCATCTCCCATAACCTGCTCGTCGACCCCCTCGCCATCGGGATCAGTGTCGAGTCGGACGACATCCTGAATCGACCCATCAGGGACAACCGGCTGATCAATAACCGGATCCTCGGTGCCAATTACGTGGGCATCTGGGTGGTAACAGGAAAACCGTGCCTGGGCCTGGGTAACAATATTGCTCTCAATCCCAAACCGGCTCACCCGGAGTGGTGTACCAAGGTCAGCTTCTTCGATTATCCCAACGGAAAGCCCACCGACAGCAGCCTGGTAGAACCGGATGCGAGGTGGAAGCAGGCGAGCCATGTGGCCCAACTGGCCGGGCAACTCTTCGTCATCGCCGACGGCGTCCTTGACATGGTGACTCCGGGCAACTGGGCCTATGAAACCTGTCCACGGAAGTTTGACGACGTTCGGGGCATGGTGGGACTGGAAAACGCGGCTGACAAGAGCCAGGGACGGCTTTATATCGTGACCGGAACGGGCGTGCACAAGGTCAATCCTGCCGGCTGGGAAATCGATAGCAGCCAGGGCGACTGGGCCGATGTGAATTTCGTCGCTACTGCCGCCGGTTACATTCACGTGCTGCAAGGCGACGTGCTGCACAGGCTCTCCCCAAATTTACTGGATTCCGAAACCAGGACCGCCCGTTGGGCCGAGGCTCGCTGGATCTACTCCATGGGAAGCTACCTTTACCTGGCAACTGCCCACGGCCAATTCCGGGTCGACCCGGCCACGTATGAGGGAGTACAGGTTGGCACAGCAGGCGACAACTGAAACGCTCCTGGCCCTTTTCCTGCAGGCCGGTGCCTATCCATGTTCATGGCGATGCCCGTCATCCTGTTCACCAGGATGTTCGGGGGCGTGGTGCTGCTGGTCTGGAGGCAATTCGTGCTGGTGGTCCGGTTCGGCCAGGCGGAGCCCGGCAGAGACCAGGATACCGGCCACGAAACAGATCGAGAGGACCAGCCGGTCGTGAGAATGAAAACGAACTTCCGGAAGGATGTCTCCTAGCGCGATGCAGAGAAAGGCCCCGGCGCTGATTCCCAACGACCAGCCCACGACCATCGCGGAGCTTTCGCCACTGAGCGAAATGCCCAGGTAAAACAGCCCCATCCCCAGCGGACAGACGAGGGAAAAAAGCAGGTTGGCCAGCGTGGTACTTCGCCGGGAATGCCCTCCGGCCATCATCACCGACACAAGTGAGAGGGACTCAAACGGCTTGTGCAGCAGGATCGCAATCATGGCGCCGGCGCCGAGCAGCCAGATCGACTGGTCGCCATGGCGGCTTACCTCGAAGCTTGATGCAAGTGCGACGCCATCCAGGAGCGAGTGAAAACCAAGGCCCACTGCCAGGGCAATCCAGCTCATCGGGCGATCATGAAGCTCGCAGTCAATGGCACCATCCGCGTGATCGTGTTCATGATTCTCGTGAGAATGCTCGTCTACCGAGCCGTGGTGATGGACATGGAAGATACGGGTCAGGAAGAATATCCCCACCAGTCCAGCCAGCACTGCCGTCACGCTCATGTCGATCGATCCCAGTTCGAGTGTCGCATGGGGCAGCATATGCAGTACGCCGACCCCGATCAGCGCACCACCCACGAAACTGAGCAGCATTTGCAGGCGCGTGTGGGTCAAGCGGAAGGTGTAGGGAACGAAGCCGCCTACCAGGGAGGCGATTACCACCAGGCCGATCACGGTTGTCAGGACACCGAAGGACACAAGTAATTCTCCTGGAGGGGATGTTCAGTCATTCCGGTGTTCTCCCACTGGCAGCCTCGTGTTCAATTGCCAGGGTCTTGATCCGCTGTACCATCGAATGGAGCCCGTTGGAACGGGATCGGCTAAGGTGCTGTCCGAGCTCGAGGTTCTGGAACAGGCCATTGATATCAAAATCAATGATCTGGCGGGGTGTGCGATCGGAGTAGACCCTCAGGGCAATGGCAATCAGTCCCTTGACGAGCTGCGAATCACTGTCCGCCCGGAAATGAACCTCGTCGGCTGATTCCGCATGTTCCCGGATCAACCAGACGTTACTGACGCATCCCTGTACGCGGTTCGATTCCACCCGATGCTGGGGATCAAGTGATTCCAGGCCACTTCCCAGCTCGATGATATAACGGTACCGATCTTCCCAGCTGTCGAACAACTCGAAGTTGTCGACAATCTCCTGGCTGGCGACCTGTTGTTTGTCAGACACGAGGGAATTCCACTTGTTGGGTTATCAGTCGCCGTGCAGCTCTCGAAGCCGCGGCGACGTTCTCAATACGAGGTGAATACGTTCAAACTGGTCCAGCCACTCGGCAGTCACTGCCTCGGTCGTGGAACGCTCGGGCAGGATAATGCCCGTGGGACAGGAGGCTCCCAGTTGGGAGGCTGCCATTTCACGGTAGCGTGCCAGTGTGCGGTCCCCGTAGCGTCCCACGAACTCTCCATCCT
>JAPYUD010000265.1:0-5470 GCA_029936215.1 Pirellulaceae bacterium
GCTGAAGGTCGGTGAGAATCAGCTTGGCAAGGGTGAGGTGCTTCAGGACGAGATTGCTAGGGCAATCGAGGACCTGGACAAGGTCAAGATCGATATGGTCAGTTCTGTCGACGATCGACTCGCCACGATTGACGAGGAGATCCAGGACGAGGTCAAGAAGCAGATTCCGGCAGAGAAGCCGGAAGAAGATTCTGGCGACGATTCGGCGCCCGAGTCACCAGCGGCAACGACTCCTAACCCGGTCGAACTGAAGTCCGAAGACAGCCAGGACGAGGGTGCTGGGAATGACACCGATTCGGAAGACGACCAGTAGTCCAGAGCGATTTTATTTATCCGCTTCAAACCCCGTTTCCCTCTCCTGGGAAACGGGGTTTTTTCATGGACTCATTTGCCGATGCAGAAGCGAGAAAAAATACGATCGAGAATATCGTCCGTATAGATTTCACCGGTCACCTGGCCAATTGCATCCAGGGCACTGCGGATCTCGACGGCCACCAGTTCTTCCCCCTGGTTGCCGAGCACCAGCGTCCGGGCACTCGCCAGGCTATCTGCAGCCAGCTGGATGCTCTCGTGGCAGCGACTCTGAGTGAGCTGGGAGGCACCTCCGGGGATCACCAGTTCATCAATACGCTCCGTCATCTGCTGTTGCAGCTGTTCCAGCCCGATTTCCTGCTTACAGCTTATGGAGGTTCCCAGCGGATGTGCCTGAGGGTGCACTGGCTGGTCTGCCTTGGTGACAACCACTAGCCGGTCACGGTTTTCCGCCTCTGCGAAAGTATTCTCCCATGGCATGGGAGCACGCGATCCATCAATACAGAAGATCACCAGGTCTGCCCCATGCTGCTGCCGGTGTGAGACCTGCTGACTTTCACGTTCGATAAAATCCAGTTCGGCAGCGGAATCAAGACCGGCGGTATCGATCAGCAGGCAACGGGTATCGGCCAGTTTGAAATGGCAGCTGAGATAGTCACGTGTGGTGCCTGGCTGGGGGGAGACGATCGCTTCGGCGTCTTCTGCAAGGTAGTTAAAGAGCGTGCTCTTTCCTGCATTGGGAGCCCCGGCGATAACGATGCGGCAGTCGGATTCCACTGCCCGGCGAGAGGTAAACTGTCCCTTGATCTCTTCCACTGCGTGCTCCGCCTGTTCCACTTGCCTGCCCAGTTCCTCCAGGGAGATAAAGCGAATGTCTTCCTCGACGAAGTCGAGTCCTGCTTCCAGTTGGACGAGCAGATCCAGCAGGCTGGTTCGTAGTTGCTGAAGTGGTGACGCAAGGCCACCGGCGAGTTGCCCGAGTGCGTCAGCAAGTTCTTCCTCTCCCGAGGCATGGATAACTCCCAGGACTGCTTCGGCCTGTGTCAGGTCAAGCCGTCCTGCCAGGAATGCCCGCAGGGTGAACTCGCCGGGGCGGGCCAGGCGTGCCCCGTTTCGGCAGAGATGTTCTAGCACGCTTTCCATCAGCACCGGAGCACCTGGCAGGTGAATCTCGGCTGACACCTGCCGGGTATAGCTGCTCGTGGTCGGCCAGTGATAAAGTTGGCAGGGGAGATCGCCAATGGGTGGTGGGCAGTGAAACAGGACCTGGCTGCAGGTGGGCGACGAAGTTCCCGGGAGCGTGCCGCCAGCTTTGAGGCAAAGAGACTTTTCCAGGCAGGCAGATGTCCCGGGACCGCTAAGACGGACAATTCCCCTCAGGCCAAGCCCGGGGGCAGTGGCGATCGCCGCGATGGTATCGTCAACGGCAAGTGACATGGGGGGCGAGTGTTTACCTTAATCTGCGACGACGTGAACGTTGTCCCTTGGAGGGTGCATTTCGTCGTCCAGGAGATTTTTTCTTGTTCGCTTCCACCTTGATGCGGATTTCCTCGAGCGATTTGATCTTGGGTAACATCTTGCGTTCGGTGACACCCCACAAGCCCGAGACGATAAAGTAGAGACAGAGGCCGCTGGCAATCTTGAAGAACATCACGCCCATGAAGATCATCATGAACTTCATCATCTTCTGCTGCATTTTTTGCTGGTCATCCTGGGCCGGTGGCATGAACATCTTCTGCTGGACGATGATCATCGCGATTGCTGCCAGCGGGAGGATGTTCAGGTAGGGTCCGAACAGGGAACCACGCGCAGTGACAAAATTGGCGAAACCCTCCCAATGCAGGATCATGTCCGGGCCGGCCAGGTTCGAGCACCACTGGATGCCTGGGATAAGGGGTGCCTGCCGGAGACTGATATCCACCATGATGGAACGGTAAAGTCCCAGGAAGATCGGCAATTGAAGGAACATGGGCAGGCAGCCACCAAGCATGTTGTAGTCGTACTTGCGGAACAGGTCCTGCTGGGCTGCCATCTTCTTTTTGGCGTCATCCTTGTACTTTTCCTGTAACTTCTTCATTTCCGGTGACATCAGCTGCATGATCTGGGCACTCCGCGCAGACTTGCGACTTATTGGGAACATGCAGCCTCGCACGAGCACGGTAAGCAGGATGATGGCAATGCCGTAATTCCGGGTGATGGTATAAAAGAAATGCAGGACCGCCGAGAGAGGCCGTGCTACGAACCCAAACCAGCCATAGTAAATCGCTTCCTGCATCCCATAGGTCTCGAGGACCTTTTTTTCCTTGGGGCCAATGAAGAGATCAAACTTGTCAATTCGTGTTTGTTCTGCAGGGAGCTCGTAGTCTGGACTGACAAGGAAAAAAGAGACATTTGCCGTACGGGTGCGTTTCTTCTCTATTTGCTCCAGTGGCTCGACAAGCGTTGTATAAGCACGCTGGGGGATAAAGGGCTCGGTGTCCTCTCCGGATGCCGTTCTGGGCTTTACACCGGCTGCAAAAAACTGTGTGTCGACCGCCGCGTACTTTAACCCTCCCTGCTCATCCGGACGGCTGGGAAGAATCGATTCCTGGGGTAATTCCGGTGTCTTGGTGGCATACTTGAAGATCTTCGTGCAGGTTCGAAGGTTATGGTGGTCGTTGATTTTCCAGATCACGTCTCGCATCCCGGCGGCTCCCCATCCCGGCTGCACCTTGTGGGCATACCACCATCCCTCCAGGGGAAGGTCATTGGGGCCATCCAGCCGGTAGGCGATCTGCTGCGGGGTGAGGGCATGGTTGATCATCTCGACTTCCAGCTCCAGCCGGTAACCGCCAAAGGGCTCGCTGTCACTTGCCTGCTGGAGCCGGTACCGCTTGATGATGGAAAAGCCGCCGGCAAGTCCGGCCTGGGTGGCAGTCTCCTCGTCAAGATCGAAACGGAATTCCACCTGGTTAAGCGCCCCTTTTTGCTGGTGGATTTTCCAGTCGCTGCTGCGAAGTGAGGGAAGTGATGCAATCTCTGTCTGGCCACTTTTTGCCTTGTGATCTCCCAGCCGGTAGAGCGAGAGCAGGTAGGAGTTGTCAGAGGGGCGGGCCTCAAGATCATCAGGGTCGGGATCGATAATCTCCAGTGGACGGTTGACAAGCTCACTCGTCAGTACCAGTTGCCTCGAATCGTCCCCCTCCCCACGCGTTACAGAGAGAGTGACCGACTGTCCCGGCTGCGTGTTTTTCGAGAGGTAGTTTTGCAGGTCAACAGGAACGTTAATCGTCTGTTCATCGATCGCTGTCAGCAGGTCCCCGCTGAGGAGCCCTTGCTGTTTTTCCCCCGCTGCCACGGCCTGGGACGCTGGCGAGTGGTCCGCAACCACGCCAACCCGACAACCCCCGTCCTCCTGGCTCAGGGCCAGGTATCCCAGGTATCCATACTTCTTTTCCAGGGCACCGTATTTCCAGTGATTCCCATCATGGGAGACCATCTCGACACGTTCAATCGATGCCCCCCGGCTATTGAAATAGACCACCAGCTGGTATTGCTTGTCCGGATCCTGCGAGCCCAGCACGGCCCGCCTGGATGGATGGACTTCAGCCTGTTCAAGTGCCACCGGCGGTGCGACCGATTCAGCCACTTCCGGATCCTGCGGTCCGTCGGGCGGGATGACTTCCCTGGCTTCCTGTGGAACGGGAGAAAGAAGGAACTGCGAGTAGACCATCACCACCATGATGGAACAGGCGATGAACAAAAGCAGGCGGCGAAAATCCACTCGATTGCAATCCTCTCGTAACGTGTGCCGTGGTCGCCGTGGCGAGGTGACTCGGGTTGGTGAGCCAGGTGGGCGCCGGTGCCACTTGCCATCCCTGTATTCTGGATGCCCGGCCAGATTACGCAACGGGGGGCACGCCAGCCAGGTGACTTTGCATTACCTTCTGGCGGAGAAAATCACCGTCCTAGCGACCTTCCTGTAAACGCTTGCCAAGAAAATCATCCAGTGCATCAATGGCAAAAATCTTCTCTGCCGTGACCTGGACCGGGTAAGCCACGCGGCGGTATTCCAGCTGCCTGTCGTCGATCAGGAGATAACAGGCATCGGGATTCAAGTCGCGAGGCTGCCCGACGCTTCCAACGTTGACCATGACCTTTTGGTTGCCCAGCTGGTAACGCAGGTCAATATCTTCCGGGCAGAGAAACTGGTTGCTGTCAGTGAAAATGCCAGGAACGTGAGTATGGCCCTGGAAACAATACTGGGGGACCAGGTTAAAGATCCGTTGCAGCTTTTGTTTATTATAGATGTCCTCGGGGAAAACATACTCGTTCAGGGGGTTGCGGGGCGAACCATGGACAAAGAGAAGTTCCTCCTGCTGGAGCGTGCGCGGCAGGGTGGCCAGGAAATTCCAGCGTCGGTGCTGGTCGTCTGCATTCCCATGGACCGTTTCTAGTTGCTTGCGTGTCCAGAAGATGGCCTGTTCCGCACCACTACTGAAACCCTCTGGATCGAACAATGCTCCCTGGTCGTGATTACCGAGGATACATTTGTCAAAGTGCATTACCTGGTCAATGCACTCGAGCGGGTTGGGACCGTAGCCGACGATGTCTCCCAGGCAAATGATCTCGTCAACGTCCTGGCCAGCCATGTCCTCAACCACGGCCTCCAGCGCTTCCAGGTTGCCGTGAATATCACTCAGGATTGCCCGTTTCACCTGGTCGCCCCTCCCAGGCTTAACGTCCGGTCAGCAGACGGTTGCCCAGCATGTCATCAAGCTCCGAGATCGCATAGATCTTATCCGCAGTTTGTTGGCAGGGATACTTCACGCGACGAAAGGTCAATAGATTTTCCACATCGTCCAGGATGACATAACAGCTGCGTGGAATCTCATCACGGGGCTGGCCCACGGAACCCACGTTCACCATGATCTTGGATGTGCCCAGCCGATACTGGTAATCACACTCCTCGGGGCTGATAAAGTCGCGCGACTCCGTAAAAACCCCGGGGATATGCGTGTGGCCCTGGAAACAGTATTGCTCCACCCGGTCGAAAAGTGCTGTCAGCTTGGTGTGATCGTAGACATCCTCAGGAAACACATACTCGTTGGTGAAATAGCCTTCCCCCCGGGGACTTCCGTGTACGAACAGGTATGCATCCTCCTGGTGATGGGTAGGT
>JAPYUD010000266.1:0-5387 GCA_029936215.1 Pirellulaceae bacterium
GCCTACCTCCCAGCATCAGGGGTCTCACGACACTGGGCCGGTAAGCCTGCTCGATTTCCAGTCGCAGGATTTTCACGAACAGCACGTGCCGGATCACTTTCATCCCACCCCCGGTACTGCCCGCGCAGCCCCCCACGAACATCAACAGCAGCAGGGCTCCTCGCCCAAAACTGTTCCAGGCATCAAAATCGTGTGTTCCATAGCCGGTGGTCGTGATTATCGCCACCACCTGGAACAGGCCGTAACGGATCCCGCGATTTAATTTCTGCCCCGGCGAATTCAGATCTTCCCCATGAGCCGGTGCTGCCTGTCCCGTATCCCGCACCAGGGGTTGCTGGACGTCGAAATCTCCCGTGGGGATACCGATAGCAACCACCAGCACGGTCACCAGCACGATCAGGCTGATATAGGTGCGCCACTCCACGTCGGCAAGTAACAGGCCCGGCTGTCGCAACAGTAGCAGGTAGAGCAGGGTGAAATTCGTCCCGGCCAGCAGCATGAACACGATGATCACATAGTCAATCGACGCGCTATCAAAGTAACCAACGCTGGTGTTGTAGGTGCTGAATCCTCCGGTCGCCATCGTCCCAAAGGCATGGCAGGTGGCATCGAAGACGGTCATTCCCAGGAACATCAGGATGATTGCCAGGACCAGGTTCAGCACCAGGTAGATGGCAGCAAAAATCCATGCCGTGTGCTGCATCCGGGCAGTGGACCCTTCCTTGGTTGGACCAGGCATCTCGGCCCTCATCAAGGCCTTGCCGGCAGAACCCTCACCCAGCAACACCACGAAGAGCACGATGATACCGAGTCCTCCCAGGAAGTGGGTGGTACTTCGCCAGAACAAGAGGCAATGGGGGATCAGCCGGGGATTTTCCAGGTCAGAGATGATCGTCGCCCCGGTGGTGCTGAATCCTGACTGTGATTCGAAGAGGGCATCCACAACATCCATATGGACCCAGTCGACACGAATCCGGTTGCGCAGCAGTTGATCCTGCGTGACGCTCTGCGGGATAACCAGGACCTTTTTCCAGGACTCCCCGCTGTCTGCCAGGTCCCGCAGTTTTTTCTCGGCATCCTCGATCCCGGATTCGGCAACCAGCTGATCACCGGTCCGACCATCGGCCGAGGAGAGCAGGATTTCCAGCAGCCTGTACTGGTCCGCATCCAGCCATGTGCCATCTGCACGAACCGGCGGTGTGCTCCACTGGTTGCGCCAGTAAATATGGGACCTGAAAACAAGCGGGGCCTCGTTTGCCCCCTGCAGCTTGACGGCTGGCGTGTATTGCACGCGGCCAACCACGAAAGGAATCGCCCCCAGCACGGTAGCGAGCACCCAGCTCAGCCCCACCGCGGCCATCGCTTCCTTGCGGTACACCCGCTCCCCCTGCTGGGCTGTTTTTCCCCAGTGGCGAAAGAGCAGCCCGATCACGGTGCAGAGCAGGATCCCGGCAAGCAGTCCAAGAAATCCATCACGCTCAAAAAAGTCCTGGACGACTCTCAGTCGTTCCCCTTCAAAGGAACGGTAGCCCAGTCCGGAAAATGCCCATGGCAGGCTGCAGGCCATGGCCACAGCGATCAAGAGGCAGACGACGCCCAGGTATTTACTGACAAGCCGGTAATTCATGGGATCTACACGCCACCAACACTGAATTTCTCCAGGGTTGTTTCCACGGACGAGTTATCGATCAATGCGACCACCAGGTCCCCGGCCTCGAATTTCTCGTCGGCTCGCGGCAGGATCACCTGGCCATCATGTCCCCGTGCGGCAATCAGGCACTTTCCAGCTGGCAGGTCCAGGTTGGCCAGCACATGCTCGGTGGCTGGCGATCCGGGTTGCACCTCGATTTCAAAAACACCGATGTTCTTGTTATGGAGCATGGTCCGGGAAACCACTGGACCGGTGTTGAGGAAAGTACGAATCTGCCGGGCCATCGCCTGGCGGGGACTGATAGCGACATCGATCCCCAGCTTTTCCATCAGGTTCACATAATCGGGGCGACTGACAACACAGAGGATCTTCTTGGCTCCAATATCTTTCGCCTCGGCACCTGCCAGCATGTTACTCTCGTCGTCGCCGATACAGGCGACAAAGACATCGGCATTCCCTGCTCGCTCCTCCTCCAGTGTGCCCCGTCGGGTGGCATCGCCACAGACCACCGTAATATGGGGCAGTTCATTTGCCAGTCTTTCGCTGCGTTCCTTGTCCCGCTCCATCAAGACCACGTCAAAATGGCTTCCCTCGAGAGCACGGGCGAGGTGGATTCCAATTTCCCCTCCGCCGGCAATCATGACACCTTTCTTGGGACCCGAATCCTTCTCGATGGTCTCACGGAGTTGTTCAACATCCTCCCGGTTCCCGATCAACAGGATGCGGTCACCCTCCTGGAGTTCATCCTCGTCCTGGGCGATCCAGAGTTCCCCGGTACGTGAAATTGTTCCGACACGGACATCCTCAGAAAGACCCAGTTGCTCCACCTGCTTGCCGGCCAGGCTACTCTTCTCGGCCAGCACTGCTTCCTGTACGGCCAGTTCACCACGAGCAAAGTGTTCCACCATCACGGAACCGGGGTTACGAATTTCCTGTGCCAGTTCGAGGGCGGAGAGTTCTTCCAGGCTGAGCAACCGGTCGATCCCGAAATGTCCCAGGTAATCGAAGGTGCTCGGATCCTGGAAGACCTTTGCGTAAACCCGGGCAATCGTCCGCCGGGCCCCCATTGCCTTGGCCATGCTGGCGGCCAGGATATTCACTTCCTCGCTTCCGGTAACCGCCATGCAGAGGTCGGCACCGATCACATCTGCCTGGAAGAGCGTCGTCGACTGGGAAGCGGATCCCTCGACAACTCTCACATCCAGGTCACTGTTTATCTGCTGTGCCCGGGTCGTGTTGGATTCCACAACCGTCACACTGTGACGCTCGTTGCAGAGAAACTCGGCAATACTGCCGCCAACAATACCGGCACCAAGGATGACAACACGCATGGTCAGTTCCAGCAAGAAAGGAAAGGGAGTCGCCGCCGGGGGAGACATGTTGAGAGATTTCTCTACTGCGTGTATGCCGCATTCTCTAACGACAGCCAGCTAGACCAACCAACTGGAAAACAGGAACACTCCAAACAGGATACCGACAAAGCAGACAAGCCAGACTAGCGTCCGCATGGAGTTCTGGTAAATGGGCCCCCACAACTCATGGCGTGTCGCTCCATAGACCAGGCTGCAAACCAGCATGAGTGGAATCAGGTAAATGAACTGGGGTACATTTCCCAGCAACAATGGAATTTCACCAGTCATGTGTTGATAGATGTTCATATTCAATCCTGGCTGCAGGCACGTTTTTCCTGCCAGGGACCAGGTTCATTCATCACTTTTCCCAGGTGGACCACGGGATCCAGATACCTGGTAGTTAAGAATCACCGGTCCACCATAGGCATCAAAAATGACCACGATGTTGAGCAGCCCGGCAACCATCGTATAGAGCGTTCCGATTTCAAACATCGCACCATACTGTGCATGCCAGAGCGATAGCTCGTCCATTTTCTTGGCATCAATTCTTGAAGGAGGTGCCATGATGCCATTGGCAAGAGGCTCCTTCTCAGGATTCCTCTCCAGCTTGTTCTGAATGATGGCAGGCAAAGCGGGCAAGCCAACTCCAATCTGGCAGGCATATTGCCAGCGACGATCGTTCTTGATCCAGGATGCATAGACAACATGTCCACCTCCAATGGTGAACCCAAACAGGTAGGTACTCAGGATACAGACCATGAAGAGGACACCCTTGCCGTACCGCCGCTGGTAAAGATGTCCGGCGCCCGGGCAAAGCCATGCCAACAGCGCAGCAAGATACGGATTCCGCAGATCGATGCAGATCGAATCCTCAGGGGAAGAACTCGGGGAAGAGTGGGACATGGCTTTTCAGGGGTTATTTTACGAGCTTTCCATTTTACCCAAGCACGCCCGCGCGGCTAGATCAAGTCTCCTGATAGCCTGTCCAGCGTGCCTTAACTCTCTAGCTGGCCACATGATCCGCCTCATGGGCATTTTTTATTTTATGGCAATTCAGCTACCTGGAATTCCCGTCGCACGGGTCAACCGGTGATTATCCGGTCAAGGCGGCCAGCAGCACGGCAGCTGTCTCCACGCGCAGAACACGAGGACCGAGAGAGACCTGTTGCCATCCATACTGGCTGGCAACCTGCAGTTCCGCTTCGCTGAATCCTCCCTCCGGGCCAACGGCCACGGCTGTTGCCTGGGATGAACCTGCCTTGAGGCTTGACCTATCGAGGGTCGCAACTGTCTCATCCGGATGTGCAATCAGCCTGCCGGGAAAATCAGCATGGGCCTGGCAAAAGTCATCCAGTGAGGCTGGTGTCTCGATCTCCATCAGCTGGTTCCTTCCGCACTGCTTGGAAGCCTCAATCACCATTCGCCGGAGCCGATCAAGTGCCTTCTCGATGGGCTGAGCGACACCCCGCTCGGTCACCAGCGGGACCAGGCTGGCTGCTCCCAGCTCCACCAGCTTCTCCACCAGCCATTTCTGGCGATCCCCCCGTGGCAAGGCAACTCCCAGGACCAGTGGATCAGGGCGTTCCCGGTCCACGGAGCAGGGGGACTCCAGTTGCAGCAGCACGACATTCTTTTCGACCCGGCACACCTGGGCACGTGATTCGAGGCCACGGCCGTTGAAGACGATCACGGTATCCCCTGGCTGGGCACGCATCACGCGGCCCAGGTGACGTGCCTCCGCACCGGTCAATTCGAGCTGCCCCGCCTCAATTGATTCGCTGATAAAGAACCGCTGGGACATGCTCTCGGTCCTGGTCGACTACTTTTTCTCTTCGTTTTTCTCTTCGTTCTTCTTGATTGTCCCGAACAGGTGGCCGCCATTCTTACCATGGGTCCAGGTACCGGCATACTTGCCATTGATAATAACCACCCGGGCACTAAAAGTACCGAGTCCGGGAATCAGCACATTATCAAGCGTGATGACCGGCGTGTTGCCAGCCCACTTCACTTCCAGCGGCAGAGGGAGGGCAACATCCTGGTTGCCATACTTGATGCGAGCATGGATCTTCCAGTAATCTCCATCCTCCATCTTCTCGACCTTCGTGATCGTGTATTCCTCCTTTGTCAGTGGCGCATCTTTATCACCACCGACGACGGTAAAGTTGCCGGCCAGCGTGACGTTATCCAGTGCTTTTTCGAATGAGGCAAATCTCTTTTTCTGTTCCTCGTCAGCATGCAGCGTGAAACATGCAAGCAGCAGGATCGTCAAGGCAGCAGCGATTCCAGGCAATGGACGTCTCATGATCTAAACTCCCTGTTCAACAAAAACCCTGACCCCACGGGCCAATCTTCTTGTCTCCCTAAAAGGCTCTCAGGTACTGGAT
>JAPYUD010000267.1:0-5381 GCA_029936215.1 Pirellulaceae bacterium
CCTCTACCTGCCAACCAACCACCCGGATCTTCCCTGGTCCGGTGTGCTGACCGGGCTGATGTTCATGCACTGCTTCTACTGGGGCACCAACCAGTTCATCGTGCAACGGGCACTGGCAGCAACAAGTGACAAGGAAGCTCGCATCGGCATCCTCGCTGCTGGTTTCCTCAAGCTATTGATCCCCTTCTTTGCGATCGCCACCGGCGTCGCGGCCTTCTACATGTTTAACGACCCCTCGAGTGACTTCGCGGGCCTGCAGATTGACCCCGACACCGCCTTCCCGGTGTTGATCAACAAGTTGATCAAGCCCCTTGGCCTGGGACTTGTCGGATTGATTGCCGCCGGGCTGATCGGGGCGATCCTCTCCTCGATTGATTCAATGATGAATTCCGCGGCGACCATCATCACGGTCGACATCTACAAGCGTTACTTCCGGCACGAGGCTTCCGATCGCCAGATGATTCGCATGGGGCAGATCGTGATCGTGGTCCTGATGGTTGCTGCCGCGGCGATTGCGATCCTGGTGATCAACCCGAATTCGGAAAAGAACTTCTTCCTCACCATCGCAGACTATTCCAACATCCTCACGCCGGGACTGCTGGTCACCTTCCTGCTGGGGATCTTCTGGAAACGGGGAACGCGGCTGGCTGCTTTTGTCACAATCCTTGCCGGCATCGCCTTCTCGCTCGTGGTTCCCCCGCTCTACAACTCCGATATGCCCCGCGGGACATATGACCTGGCAATGACAGAGAACAGCCAGCTGGAGGCACGGGTCCAGCAGATGAATATCAAGAACATTCCCGAGCAGCTCCAGGGCATGACGGTGGCCGGTCTCAAGCAGCACCTGGACCAAGAGGTCCGCCCGGAAATCACCCCGCTGATGCGGCACTTCGGGCCCCAGCTCAACTTCTTTCACCGGGTGATCTTCGTGATCCTGCTCTCGGGAATCGTGTTCGTTTTGGTCAGCCAGCTGCATCCGCCCGATCCGGAGAAATCCCGCATTACCTGGACCGACCTGGGAGGACATGCTCCGGACCACCTACGATCCCTGGGCCTGACGATCCTGGTCTCGATCCTGTTCTATGCATTGCTCGGCTGGCTGATGTACCAGGGGCAGCTGGACCAGACGATCGCTGCCCTGCTGGCGGCTGCCTGGACATTCTCAGCCTACCTGCGAGAGATCCTGCTCCGGAAAGAGAGCGACGAAAGAGACCCGCACCAGGGAATCGGTCACCGGCTGCTCAGAGACGAACGCACGCTGGCCGGCCTGCTGGCCGCCACCGCGATGTTCATGATGTACTACTTTTATTGATTTCCCGCAGCATCGAGCCCGGTGGTTTGTCCACGGCTGGCCAGAGGTTAAGATGATCATGATGCCCGCTGGCATCCCTTTGAATCCTGCTGAATGAGCACCTCGCCATGAAGAACAGACTCCTGCTGATTACCCTGCTGGGACTGCTGCCTCTCGCATCAACATCGGCACAGGATCCTGTCAGTAACTCCGTGGTCAAGATCCACGTCACCAACCGGGAACCCGATTTCTCGCGGCCCTGGGCCAAGGGGAGTCCCAAGCAGGTCTCCGGTTCCGGCGTGATCATTGACGGCAAGCGGATCCTCACCAATGCCCACGTGGTGAACTACGCGATCCGCGTGCTGGTGCAGGGGCACCAGGCCACCGAGCGGATCCCGGCCAGCGTGCTTGCCGTCTCGCCGGAAATGGACCTGGCCCTGCTGGAACTCGACAACGACGATTTTTTCAGCGAGCGACCGGCACTGGAACTGGATGCGGCGCTCCCCAAGGCCAAGGACACGATCAGCGCCTACGGTTACCCGATTGGTGGAGAACAGCTCTCGGTCACCGAGGGAATTGTCTCTCGAGTTGAGTTTTCACGATACAACTTCAGTTCGATGGGCATGCGGATCCAGATCGACGCCGGCCTGAACCCCGGGAACAGCGGTGGACCGGCGATCCGGGACGGCAAGATCGCGGGGATCGTCTATAGCACCATTCGCAGCGCCGAGAATATCGGGTACGTGATCCCGGCGGACGAAGTACGCCTGTTCCTCGAGGACATTACTGACGAGACTTATGACGGCAAGCCAAACCTGGTCGGCTTTCTCCAGACCGTGGAAAACCCCACCCTGCGAAAGCGACTGGGGCTGGAAGCGTCGGACGGTGGCCTGATGGTCCGCGACCCGATCAACGTCGCCGAGGATTACCCCCTCAAGCCCTGGGACGTGATCACCCACGTCGGGGAACATCCGCTGGATAACAAGGGGAACGTGCAGCTGGAGGACGGCATGAAGATCTCCTTTCGCTACCTGATGACCGGCCTGGTCAAGGAAAACCTGCTGCCGGTTACCATCCTCCGCGAGGGCGAAACCCAGCAGATCCAGCTGCCGGTCGTTACCAACGTCCCAGTCCTCGTACCCCATCTCAAGGGAGCCTATCCCCGGCACTTCATCTTTGGGCCCCTGGTGTTTACCGCGTCCAGCCAGGACCTGCTGACGCGGATCAATCCCCAGAACCACCTGGTCCTCAAGGCTCGCAAGAACCCTCTCATCCTGAGGCAGTTCTCACGCCCGGATTTCCCCGGTGAGGAGCTGGTAATCCTCTCGGTACGGATGTTCCCCCATCCACTGGTCGAGGGTTATGACCAGCAGTCCTTTGCCGCCATCCACCGGATCAACGAGGTCGACATCAAGAACCTGCTGCACCTGGTGGAGACCATCCGTGACTCGGAAGGAGATTACCTGACGATCGAGTTTCACGGTCTCTACGAGACCATGGTCCTGCCCCGCCAGGAGATGTTCGACTCGACCGAACAGATCCTTGAAGACGAGGGAATCCGCACTCCCTACTCGGATGACCTGCGAGAGACCTGGGAAAACAGGAAGAAGTAGGGCACCTGCCTCCAGCCCCCCAATGAATATGTTTCGCCGAGAGTTCCTTGCCGCCTCTGCTGCCGGCCTGGCAAGCACACCACTGCTGGCAGGACGTGAAACTGGCCGGCGACGGCCACGCGTCGCAGCCATCTACACGGTTTTTACCTACCGCTCCCATGCCCATGTGCTGCTGGAGAACTTCCTGCAACCCTACCTGTTCAATGGACAGCTCACCGACCCCGGGGTCGACCTGGTTTCCTTTTACCGCGACCAGTCACCCGACGGCGACATGACCGATGACGTTTCCAAGCACTACGGAATCCCGGTCTACAAGTCGATCCGGGAGGCGCTCTGCCTGGGAGGTGACAAACTGGCAGTCGATGCGGTGCTCTCGATCGGCGAACATGGAACCTACCCGAAGACGGACCTGGGGCAGACGATGTACCCGCGCAAGCGGTTCTTCGATGAGATCCTCCAGGTGATGAAGGACTCCAACCGTTTCGTACCCGTTTTCAACGACAAGCATCTCTCCTACCGCTGGGACTGGGCCAGCGAGATGGCTGGCGCATGCCGCGAGCATGGCATCCCGCTCCTGGCGGGAAGTTCTGTTCCGCTGGCCGAGAGACGTCCACCGATCAAGTTCCCTCGCGGGGCAGTGGTCGAGGAAGCCGTCTCGATCCACGGTGGCCCGGTCGAGTCCTATGACTTCCATGCCCTCGAGGTGCTGCAGTCAATCGTCGAGGCGCGGCGGGGAGGAGAAACCGGTATCAAGCAGGTTCGTTTCTTTGATGCCGAGGCAGTCCGTCAGAATGCCAGCAAGAAAAACTGGTCCGAGGAGCTGGTGGCAGCAGCAATGAAGGCCCAGCTGGGATATGTCCCGGCCGACCTGGGAGCGATCAAGGGAGAGGATGAGATCGAGCCCCATGCCATCCAGCTGACCTACAACGACGGACTCAAGGCAACCGTGCTGCGCGTCGGCGAGGACTCCACCCGCTGGAACTTTGCCTGCCGGCTCAAGGAGCAGCGGGAACCGCTGGCGACATCCTTCCATGTCGGCCCCTGGGAAAACCGGAACCTGTTCAAGGCACTCTCGCATTCCATCCAGCACCATTTCCGTTCCGGCAAGCCCCCCTACCCCGCGGAACGAACGCTGCTGGTATCCGGCACACTGGCCGCAGCCATGCAGGCCATGCACCAGGACTCACCGCTGCTGGAGACCCCGCACCTGGCCATTCGATACCGGGCCAGCAACTTTACCGCCATGCGAGAAATGGGAGCCAGCTGGAAGATTATCACCGACGAGGTACCACAACCTCCCGGCATCCACGGGGAAAAGTAAACCACGTCAAGCTGGGAAGCGGTGAAGCATGACACCATTACGCTGGGCGATTATTGGATTCGGGCGATTCGGTAGGGCCCATGCGCAGGTTCTCCAGAGCCTTCCCGGGATCGAACTGGCGGGGGTCAGCTCACGGCAGGCTGGACCCCTGGCAGAACGGGCGGCAAAACTCGGAATCGAGCGGACAGAGACCGACTACCGGCAACTGCTCGATGACGACCAGATCGACGTGATCAGCATCGTGACGCACTGGAAAGAGCATCACCAGGTCGCGATGGCAGCCCTGGCTGCAGGCAAGCACGTGTTGCTGGAAAAACCGATGGCGGCCGATACGGGCCAGTGCCTGGAAATCCTGGATGCGGCAGAAGCCGCTCCCGGCCAGTTCATGGTGGGCCACATCTGCCGGTTCGACCCACGTTACTCATTGGCCCGCGAGGCAATCCAGCGGGGAGAGATCGGCCGCATTGTTTCGATGCACGCCCGCCGCAACCTGCCCGGTGCTCCCGGGAATATTCGACTCGACAAGATCTCGCCCCTGATGGGCGACGGCATCCATGATGCCGACATGATGATGTGGTTCACCGGTGAAACACCCGGTCGGGTTTTTGCCCGTAACGTGAAAGTTCATGACTACGACTACCCGGACCTGGGCTGGGCGATGCTTGAATTCCCTGACCGGGATGGGCAGGGCGGAGCGATTGGAGTGGTCGAGACGATCTGGTGTCTGCCGGCGAATGTCCCCACCGTGATTGATGCCGGCATGCAGATCGTGGGGAGCGAGGGGATGATCACGATTGACTGTTCCCAGACAGGATTGCTGGTCAACACCGCCGAGCAGCTCAAGCAGGTCGACACCCTCTTCTGGCCCCAGCAGCATGGCCGCAGTGTCGGCATTCTCAGGGAGGAAATAAACTATTTCGCCGATTGCCTCCGCGCGGGAACTCCCGCCAACGTGGTCACTGCTGCGGAGGCGGCACGTGCGGTGGCGGTGATGGAAGCTGCCGAGCAGTCAGCGATCAGCCGGCAGCCACTGGAGATTGAGCTGCCTGCCAGGATCCTCGCCGGACTTGATCGGATCGGTCCGGGCGATCCCAGCAGGTACAGTTCCGGGCCCACGTGCTCGGTTGCGACCAACCCCAGCAGGGTATGTGGCTTG
>JAPYUD010000268.1:0-5370 GCA_029936215.1 Pirellulaceae bacterium
CCACTGTTCTGCAGCATCCTTGTCAAAAGAACCAATCACGTTGCTGCGGAGCACGAGCATCAAGGCCACGCTCATGCCAATCCAGCAGATCGCGGCAAGGATCCAGGCAATTCTATTGCGTCTTCGATACACGATCCCGGTCCTCAAGTGGTGTGGTTCCATTGTCCCTTCAGCGCCAGTAACTGTGGAACAAGTTGCCTTGTTGCTCGTGAGCGGTGACTCAATACTGACTTGACACCTGGTCCCAGTTGTCCAAATGTCCGGTGGTACTCAGGGACCTCAAACAGGGGATCGTAGCCGAATCCATTACTCCCGGCTGCTTCTGTTCGGATGATCCCATGACATCGTGCTTCGCTCGATGCGCGGATCGAGCCTGTCGGGTCCGAGACTGCCATGTGGCAGGTATAGTGAGCCGCTCTGCGTTGTAATTCCAGTTCACCAAGTTGCTCCAGCAGGTGCTTGTTGTTCTTCTCATCGCTCGCCCCGGGGCCACTGTAGCGTGCCGAGTAGATCCCGGGAGCACCATCCAGGGCGACAACCGAGAGTCCACTATCCTCCCCAAGTACCCAGTGATCCAGCTGCCGTGCCTGCTCTGTTGCTTTGAGTGCCGCGTTCTCGGCAAACGTCGTCCCGGTCTCCTCGACATCCAGCGTGTTATCGAAGTCCGAGAGTGTGAGAAGCTGAAATCCCCAGGGTGAGAGTAACTGTTCTAGCTCCTGCCTTTTCTTCTGGTTATGGGTGCCAAGCACGAGGATCCGGGAGTTAGTCATGGGGAGCTGCTCAACCTGGTCCATCCAGCCGGGGAAAGTGACGATAGCCCCATTGTAGCGGCCGCAGAAGGGGCGTGGAGGTGCCAGCGAGGGAGATCGCCCTAACGCGGTACGCGAACAGGTACCGGTTGAATGTCGAAGGGGATTCCGGTCAGGGTGCGGGGGACGAGGCCGACCTGGGTACTGTTGGGTAACCTCTGGCGGCGGGCCTTATAGGTCTCGATGATTCTCAGGATACGAGGATCGATCTCGATTTTTCCGTCGGACCGCGATGTCCCCACGGTGTTGAAGCTGCCGATCGTTACGATGCTTTCATGGCGATCATGAAACTCGTAAGCGTCCACTCCCTTGGACCGCAGGACCATGGTCAGGCGGTGGGCGTTTTCGGCCGCTTCCACCAGCTTGTTGGAAATTTTCGAGTTCTTGTCGAAGTTCCTTTCCAGGTCGATAGTGACCTTGCCCCGGAAGGAAGCGACTCGCACGGTAAAGGGGGCAGTGTTCTCCAGCAGGTTGAACTCCACGTCCTCGTTGATCCTTCGGATGAAGGGATCAAGCTGGCTTGCAGCACTCCCGTCCTGGGGCATCAGCGGGTTAATCGTCAGGAAGGCCTTGCCCATCGGCCCACGATTCCTCTTGTCCGCATTCATGTTGATGCGACGTTGGATCTCGCGCCAGACTGCCATTCTCTGGCTCGTGCCGCCATCCCGGTCCAGTTTCAGGCACTCCGGCTGCAGGTACTTGACCTGCTCGAGTGTCTTCTGGGCATCCGTGTTATCGATTGAGCTGAACTGGCCAACCAGCACGGCAATCTCGTCGAATCGAGAATCGTGGGCGTACCGCATGCGGCGGGCGTCACCGTACTGGTTAATGCCCCGTCCCACCACGGACTTGCTAAAGTCGTATGTCCGCCGATGGCTAAAAGCCTCCAGCTTGAATCGCTTCCTCAGCTCGTAGACCAGTTCTCTCGCTTGCTTTTCTGCTCCGTCTCCAGCAAACGAGCTTGCCACGATCACCCAGGGTCCGTGCTCAGCCCTGAGTGGATAGGACTTGTTTGGGTCGGCATCAATGATGCGGAACGGGAGCAGGGCAAGAAGGGGATTTTCAGCCTGCAGTTCGTGCTGCCCATGGCCCGACCAGCAGCATACCAGTAGGGCGGCAAGGATCGTCAGCAACCACTTGTGCATGAAGTCATTCCTTGTGAGTCGCGCAGCCCATGCTGCAATGACCAGGGTGGCGGTGAATCGGGAGCCCGCGGGAGAACCCGGTTGCGGGAGGGAAAAGTATCAAAAGCCCGCTGGTTGTGCCAGATGGATTCTCAGCCCGTGATTCCAGGCAGGTTTCCCAGCAGGCGGTCACCGGCGAAAGTCCTGGCAGTTACTCGCACCAGTGATCCCTCCAGGGACTCGTTCCCGGCACATTCAACGGGCACGTAACGGCTGGATGTCCCCTTCAGGCATCCCCCGGTGGCGGATTCCACAAGCACTTCAAGGTCCTTGCCCAGCAGGGAGGTGAAATACTGTTGGCGGAGTTCCTTTTCCAGGATGCCCAGTTCACTGGCTCGCTCTCGCTTCAGGGCACGGGGAATCTGTCCATCCATCTCTGCCGCAGGCGTTCCCTTGCGGGGACTGAAGGGGAAGGTGTGGATCTTGCTAAAGCCGATCTGGCGAACCGCATCAAGCGTCTGCTCGAATTCCCTCTCCGTTTCCCCCGGGAAACCAACAATCACGTCGGTGGTCAGGGCAGGCTGGTCGAGAACGTCCTTTACCAGTTGGCAGCGATCGATAATGCTCTGGGCGGACCAGCGTCGCTTCATTCTGCGGAGCACGGTGTTGGAACCACTCTGCAGGCAGATATGCAGGTGAGGGCAGATCCTGCCAGGATTCTCTGCCATCAACTTCAGGAGAGGGCGGGTCACCTCGGTCGCCTCGATGCTGGAAAGGCGAATCCGGAAATCACCCTCCAGTGAGACCAGCCTTTCCACCAGGTCCGACAATCGTTGCCACTCGTGTCGCGGGCGATCGATGTTCTTCTCGACCCCGTAGTGCCCCAGATGGATACCGGTGAGCACGATTTCCCGGTACCCGTTATCGACCAGGCGACGAACTTCCTGTTCAATCTCATTCTGCGGTCGACTCTCCATCTCTGGCCGGACATAAGGGATGATGCAATAACTGCAACGCAGCAGGCAACCATCCTGGACTTTGACATATGCCCGGTGCCGTGTCCCAAACCGGGAAATCCCACTGGGGATGTCAACCAGCCCAAAGCGGCCGAGCATGTCGGGCAGTTCTCGCTTGTCAGTAACCACTTCCGCCACATTCGGAAGTTTGGCGACCTCGTCCGCCGCCCGCGTCGCATAGCAACCCATCACCACGATGCGGCTGTCCGGGTTTTCCCGCGCCAGGCGACGAATGGCCTGTCGGCTCTTGGCGTCTCCCTCGTTGGTGATCGTACAGGTGTTGACGATACAGAGCTCCGCTGCCTGCTCGTCACTGGCCTGCTGGTAACCCAGCTGCAGTAAACCCTCTCGTACGTACTGGGTTTCGTACTGGTTGACCTTGCAACCAAGGGTGATCGTCTTGAGGCGTGCGGGCATGCAAGGGGCCTAACATTCCGGTTCGATCGAGGAAGACATGGAACCCTTGCATCGCTGGATCAACTTGTCCCCACCAAATGCATGAATCTGGTCTCGCTTCAATTCTGCATGTTCCATGGTGGTTGTAAGGCAGACCACTTGACCGTCCCGGTCGACCCGGCTTGCCAGTTTGTATCCCCGTTCAAGCGAGTGTCCAAAGAGCGACTTGAGCATCTTGATCACGTATTCATAGGAATGGTCGTCATCATCCCAGAGAATCACGTGGTAACGCGGTTGCTGCCTGGTCCGTTGTTGCTGCTGAACATCGCGTACCGGTTGCTCAATGACCGTGCATTCTTTCTGTTGTGACACCGTTTTTCTTCTCCGACCAGAAAAAACGTGAGCAAGGACGGTTGACTCGCGGCCCATTGCCAATTGTAATTTTCATTGTACGACATTTAACTTCACCCAGGTGATTCCGGATACCATGTTTACCAACAGGCGCAGCTGCGGGGTTCCCCGCTTTTCCCTTCTGGCCTGTGGTGGTACAAACACCTGCTAATTCGCACGATGCAACGATCTGGCGACGGGAATCCTAGACATGGCGAGCCTTGACGAGTACCTGGAACAGCACCGGGATGAGTTCGAAGAAGACCTCTTCGAGTTGCTAAGGATTCCCAGCGTCAGCGCGGACAGCAGGCATGCCGAGGACATGGAACGCGCCGGTCAGTGGGTTGCTGATCAATTTCTCAAACTGGGATTTGAGACCGAGATCCATCCCACCGAGGGGCACCCGATTGTCTATGCCGAATCGCCCGCGGTGGAGGGAGTTCCCACGGTGCTGGTCTATGGCCATTACGATGTCCAGCCGGAGGACCCAAAGGATGACTGGATTACCCCGGCCTTCGAACCGGATGTCCGGGACGGGAATGTCTATGCCCGTGGTGCCACCGACGACAAGGGCCAGATGCTAACGCACATCAAGAGTGCCCAGGCCTGGATGGAAACGGCGGGTTCCTTGCCGGTTCAGGTCAAGTACCTGATCGAGGGGGAGGAGGAAGTCGGCAGCGAGAATCTCTACAGCTTTATCGATGAGTCGCGGCAGAAACTCTCCTGTGATATTGCCGTCATCAGTGATACCTGCCAGTTCGGCCCAGGGCAGCCGGCGATCACCTATGGTCTCAGGGGAATTGCCTATTTCGAGTTGCAGTTGACCGGCCCGCGGCAGGATCTCCACTCGGGGACTTTTGGCGGTGCGGTTACCAACCCCGCGATTACTCTGTGCCAAATGCTCTCCGCCCTGATCGACGAGGAGGGGCGAATCCAGATTCCGGGGTTCTACGACGAGGTGACATCGCTGGATGATCAGGAACGCACACGGATTTCCGGTCTGCCGTTTGACGAGCGGGCTTTCATGGAACAGGTGGGAGTGGAAGCACTTTCCGGGGAAACCGGTTACACGACTCTGGAACGCCGCTGGGCCCGTCCCACCTTTGACATCAATGGAATCTGGGGTGGGTACCAGGGAGAGGGTGGCAAGACCGTGCTGCCTGCCAGGGCCTCGGCCAAGTTCAGTTTCCGACTGGTCCGCAAACAGGATCCTGCGGTCATTGCCGAGTCGCTTGAAGCCATGTTCCAGGAGATCTGCCCCGACGGGGTCCGTATGGAACTGATCGATATGCATGGAGCCGGTGGCATTGTGGTTCCGCTCGACAGCGATTACATGACGGCGGCCGCCCACGCGATCGAGCGCGGTTTTGGTCACTCGCCGGTTTTTATTCGTGAAGGAGGCTCGATCCCGGTGGTCTCGGCCTTCCATGATCAGCTCGGAGTGGATACCCTGCTGCTCGGCTGGGGACTGGATGATGACAACACGCACAGCCCCAACGAGAAGTTCTCACTGGCCGATTACCATCGTGGAATCAAGGCGAGTACCTATCTCTGGCAGGAACTAAGCAAGATCAGCATGGAAGAACCTGAGGATGCTGGATCGTAAGTTCATTACCGAGAATGCCGATGCGGTGG
>JAPYUD010000269.1:0-5357 GCA_029936215.1 Pirellulaceae bacterium
GGCTGGTACTGGTCCAGCAAGAGGTCAACAGTCCGTTGTTGATGTGGGAAATCACGATTGACGGTGTCCTCGCTTCGCCAGGAGAGCATGCTGCCTGGGCGGAAGTGAAGTTCGTTGTACCACTGCATGATGTACGATTCGCTGCGGTTGGCATTGATGAAATCAAAAGTGTACAGCTCCGGGTCCTCGGGCTGATCCCGGTGAAGGATGGAAAGCACAAGGTCCGTATCATGATAGTAGTTGAAGGCACCGTGAATTTTGGGGAGCGGGGGCGGCGAGTCAAAAGTGGAAACACCGTTGAGCGAGAACAGCGGGCGACCCGGGTCGGTAGCAAAGATGCAGCTGTGCATGCGGGCCGTGATCTCGATCGGGTAGGGAAGCCGTTCGCTTCCCTCCAGTAGGCAGATTCCCTGGCCTACTGCAGCAGTCACGTGGTCCAGTACAAGCTCCACTCCGCCATCTTTCCAGAGTACGCGGGTGGCGGTTGCGGTCACGTGAACCAGTGGCCTGGGGGTGGAAATCCAGCCCTCGGTCCAGGTAAGACGGTAAGGGAGTGCCTCGCGACTTCGCACCAGTGTGGCCGGTCCCCGGACGATCGTCCCGGTAAGAGTGATCTCGGGAATCCGGTCCTGGTCATCCTCACCTGGCAGCACTGCGGTCGCAGGTGCCGGAGGATCCCAGTCGAAGACTGCCACGTCCGCAGAGGCAAGTTCCATCTCTTGCGGGAGTGGGGGATGGATTGTCGCGGTGCATCCAGAAAGAGAGATCCTGTCGATATCATGGAGTTCAAACAACGACCAGCTCTGCCGCTGGAAACTGGGCAGGTCCATTCGCAGCTGGAGGTTTTCCAGCCGTAATTCACCTCCGTGGACACGAATCATGCTGGGTGTCTGCGACGTGGCATCCTCCTCGCCCGGGGCAAAAGCAATCACTGCCATGGCAGAAGCGTCGCCACGTATCGTCAGCCTGGGAATCGTGCGGTTGGCAAGCTGCAGGTCAAAGGGCCGAATCGGAGTGGCATCGTGACTGCGGATGTCAATCGTGGTGATCGAAAGGTCCTTGTCGAGTTCCATGAGGGCCTCGGCAAAGGTCGCAACGGTGGCGGTGTTTTCAGGGACAGGTGCAGTCAGCGTACCAACCACCAGTGTTCGTTCGGGAATGAGCGTTGCAGGGTCCTCGCCGGAAGGACTGTCGGGGGTGAGAGGGGCTGCTGGATCGATATCTGTTGACGGAGGATCCACGCCGGGTAGGTTCTCGGTTGTCGTCCCCTCTCCTGCTGCGGGCGTGCCATCCTCCGTGGGTAATTGCGTTCCATCCCCCTCTTGTGATGCAGGTTCCTCGTCAGTTCCAGGAACATCCACTGGCATGGTGTCCTCAGGGGCGACAGGAATGAATTCACCTGCCGTGAACTGGGGTTCGCGAACGCCAACAAGAGGGCTGGACCGGGACCAGCGTTCCAGCAGGAATGCAGTCAGGACAAGCAGCAGGGCGGGGACCAACCACGGGACGTGGCGTGCCAGCCCATGTTCTCTTGTGTTGGGTGCCGCCCAAACGGTGCCATGGTGCGCTGTTGGGAGGCCAAGTCGTTTTGCAGCGACAAGCAGGTCGCCTATCAACTCGGCAGGCGACTGGTAACGGTTGTCCGGCTGTTTCTCTAGCAAGCGATTGAGTATCCGCGCGATCGAATCGTCAATGTCATCCCGGTAAAGACGGGGGTCAGGAGGAGTTTCGCTGCTGTGGCTGAGCAGTTTCTGCAGGACGGTCCCTTCTGGAAACGGAGGAGCACCAGTGAGCATGAAATAGAGCGTACAGCCAAGGGAGTAAAGGTCACTGCGGACATCAGTATTGCGGGGGTCCCTGGCCTGTTCCGGGGAGATGTAATCGAACGTTCCCAGCGTCACTCCACTGGCAGTCGCATCTGCCGAATCCGATTCGACATGGTGCAGGCGGGCAAGGCCCATGTCCACCAGCTTGGCATGCCCGTCGCTTGTGACAAGCACGTTTGATGGTTTGATGTCCCGGTGAATAACATCGCGCTGGTGGGCGTGTTCAAGGGCATCCGCAATTTGCACGACGTAGGATAATGCCTCGTCCAGTCCCAGCGGCCCCTTGTGATGCACCAGGTCCCGGATATTCACCCCCTCAATGAACTCGAAAACGATAAAATGCCAGCCATCGTCCTCTCCGACGTAGTAGACGCGAGCAATGTTGTCGTGGTCGAGCCGGGCAGCACTCTGGGCCTCATTCTTGAAGCGACGCAAGGTCTCCTCGTCGTTCTGATTTTGCGAGAGGACCTTCACGGCGACCGTGCGGTTTAACTTCGTGTCAATGGCCCGGAATACCGTTCCCATTCCGCCGCCGCCAACAAACTCCTCGAGGATGAAATAGTCAAGCCGACGACCCTCCAGGGAACGTCCGATGTCCTGGTTTCTCTGGGATCTTGAAAAAGCAGGGGCAGCCTGTGGCTGCTTGGAAGTGATGACGGTTTTCTGCTCATCCATCCTGTCCGGCGACTTGGAATCGGGCGCACCGCCAGAGGAGTCCGGCATTTCCGGGTTGTCGTCCGGGCGATCGGGTTCAGGGGAATCGGTCATCATCGGATTCGGTTGATTATGCGCATCCACTGCGCTTGCAGATCTGCCACGATTGGCCAATGCGGTGGTAAAAATGACGACGGAGACGTGATACGTAACTCTCCGGGCCAGTTACGTATTATCGGAAAAATGATGTGTTGTCTTGCCTTAAGTCTCCTTTCATTCTAGTTTCAGGTGGAAATTGGTCAAACGTGTTTTTTGCGGCTCCCGTGCTCTCGGGAGGAATCGCCCACGTTAGGGGATCGAGGGAAAGAAGGGATAGTCGAAGATGGTCAGCATGAAGAGCCTTTTGCGGCAAAACAGGAAAACCAACCGCTGGAGCCTGGCGGCACTCGTGGTGGTGGCCATTCTGACAGGTAGACAGTTTGTGGCTGCCGAGAATCCCCCCAATGTGGTGGTGATTCTTGTTGACGACCTGGGCTATGGTGATCTTGGCAGTTACGGGGCGACCGACCTCAAGTCCCCGCACATTGACACACTGGTGAGCCGGGGCATGAAGTTCAGTAACTTCTATGCCAACTGCCCTGTCTGTTCACCCACACGGGCGTCGCTGCTGACTGGTCGGTATCCCGAACTGGTTGGCGTCCCTGGCGTGATTCGCACTTTCCCTGATCAGAACTGGGGTGAGTTATCTTCCGACGCGATACTGCTTCCGAGCATGCTTGAATCTGCCGGCTACGATTCAGCGATCGTAGGAAAATGGCACCTTGGCCTGGAGTCCCCCAACCGGCCCACCGATCGAGGTTTCGATTTCTTTCACGGTTACCTGGGCGACATGATGGATGATTATTACAAGCACCGGCGGCATGGCATTAATTACATGCGCATGGGGACGAGAGAAATCGACCCGCCGGGTCATGCGACCGACCTTTTCACCGACTGGGCGTGTGATTACCTCCGCGGCCGCATGCAGAAGAAGGCACCATTTTTCCTTTACCTTGCCTATAACGCTCCGCACACGCCGATCCAGCCGCCAGAGGACTGGGTTGAAAAGGTCCTGCAGCGAGAGAAGGGAATTGACCCGGCCCGGGCCAGGCTGGTGGCCTTGATCGAGCACATGGATGACGGTATCGGGAAGGTGATGGAGACAATTTCAAAGACAGGCCTGGCAGCCAACACCCTGGTGATCTTCACATCGGACAATGGCGGCCAGTTATCGGTGAAAGCGAATAATGGACCGTTGCGGGATGGGAAGCAGAGCATGTACGAGGGGGGCCTCAAGGTGCCAGCCTGTGCTGTCTGGCCCGAAAAGATCGCCGCCGGGAGCCATTCCGATCGAATTGCCATCACGATGGACCTGTTTGCGACCATCTGTGACGTGGTGGGCGTACCGGTCAAGCACACGATCGAAGGGCGCAGCATTCTCCCCACGCTGCTTGGCAAGTCCCAGGCGGCGGAGGATCGCGACCTGTTCTTTCATCGTCGTGAGGGGGGTGAAAGGTACGGCGGCTTGACGATCCACGCGATTCGGCGGGGCGAGTGGAAATTGCTTCAGAACAGTCCATTTGCACCGATGGAACTCTATAACCTTACGCAGGATCCGGCCGAGCGGAACGACCTGGCGAATGATAACCGCAAGGTCTACCGGGAAATGCTCTCAGCCCTTCGTGTCCAGATCCAGCGTGGTGGGGCGGTTCCCTGGCAGCGGCCCGTGCGGCGGGACGTGAAGTGAGCCACGTCTTAGTCGTCGCCCGTTGCCATGATCTGGCAGTAGCTCTCGTAGCGGCGGACGTCGAACAAGCCGTCGGCAACACCATCCTTGACGGCACATCGCTGCTCGTGCGTGTGGGTGCAGTCCGGGAACTGGCACTGGTTGACGACCGTCCTCAGGTCGCGATAAAAACCGGAGACCTCCTCGGGGATCACATCCCATAACTGGAATTGCCGAATACCGGGAGTGTCCACCACGTAACCTCCAAGCGGGAGCCTGAGGAGCTGTGCGGCAGTCGTCGTGTGTTTGCCTTTCTGTGTATTCTGGCTCACCTCGTTAACTTTCCGTTCAAGCTCAGGTGCGACACGGTTTAGCAGGGATGACTTGCCAACTCCGGATTGACCCACCAGAACGGTCTCCCGGTTGACGAGCAAATGTGTCAGTTGCTGGCAGCCCCGCCCCGTTTCTGCTGAGAGCAGGAGGACCTGGTAGCCAAGCTGGCAGTAACTGCCGACCAGCGGTTGCAGCTCGGAAGAATCGACCAGGTCGATCTTGTTGATGCAGATTACCGGTTGGATGCAGGCCTTTTCTGCACTGACGATCATTCGATCGACCAGGTTGGGCTTGAGGTCCGGCTCTGCGGCACTTGTCACGATCAGCAACTGGTCGACGTTGGCAACGATCACATGGTGCTGGCCGCGACTGGTGCGACCAATGATACCGCGACGTGGTTCGACACGAACAATCATCCCCTCGCTCTGGGACTCCGGTTCAAGCAGCACATGGTCCCCGGTGACGACCACGTTGCGTTGATCGGTGGCGAGATTCTTTAGCAGGCCCCTGACCGTGCACTGGTACCGGGTGCCATCACTGGTTTCCACGATGCTATGGCGTCCATGCACGGTAAGCACCCGGCCGCCAACGCAATTGTCCATGTCGGCATCCAGCTGGATGGTGAGGCCATCGTCCTGGCCCAACTCCGCCTTGCCGATCACGGTTCGGTGACGTGTCAGTTCTCCCTTGCCACTTACCTGCTCCCGGTACAGCGTATCTTCATCCTCGAACTGGTGTTCCTGGTAATCGCGCGTCAGGTCACCCTTGCGGGTCCGTCC
>JAPYUD010000270.1:0-5320 GCA_029936215.1 Pirellulaceae bacterium
CCGTATGATCGCTTCCTCCAGCAACAACTGGCAGGCGATGAGCTCTCAGACTACTGGTCCCATTTCAACAACGATTCTGTGCTCTCCAGTGAGATTGTCGATTCCCTCACCGCAACGGGCTTCTTACGGACGGCACCCGATGCCAGCCGGCCCGACTTCAATACCATCAAGAACGTCAACGGCCAGTATTACTATCCCACGATTGATGCCCAGCTGGAGATCGTTGCTTCCAGCCTGATGGGGATCTCGGTGAAATGTGCCAAGTGCCACAACCACAAGTTTGATCCTCTGACCCAGCAGGAATACTACCAGCTGCAGTCGATACTGATGTCTGCCTATAACCCGGACAAGTGGATTCCATTCCGGGATCGAACGCGGGCCATCGCAACCCAGAAACAACTGGACCAGGCAAGTCAGCGAGACCAGGAGGTGAATGCCGAGGTCGCCCGGCTGAAGAAAGAGATCGCGGAGCTGGAAGACAAGTACAAGCAACAACTGCAAAATGAGAGGCTCGAGACGATCCCTGGACCAATCCGAAACGATGTCGAGCTGGCACTCCATACTGAAAAGGGGAAGCAGACCTCCATCCAGAAATACCTCGCTGACAAGTTTGGCAGCTTCCTGCAGCCCACAGGAGACGAACTGGTATCAGCACTTGCGGCCAGCTTCCCCTCCTATCCCATCGAAACCAGGGAAAAGAACCTGGCGATTGCCGCCCAGGAACGACAACGGATCCAGTTTGACAGGGTTTATGCGCTCTATGACGTGGAGGGAGATCCTTCAACTCCCTTGCTCCGCCGTGGGGATGCCCAGACCCCAGGCCCCCAGGTTTCACCTGGCGTGCCACGTTTGATGGAGACCAGCACGCCATTCCGGTGGGACTCCCCGGGCGACGATGCTCGCAGCTCGGGGCGCCGCCTGGCACTGGCCCGGTGGCTGACCCAGCCCAGGCATCCACTCACTGCGCGGGTGATGGTCAACCGAATCTGGTTCCATCATTTTGGAGAGGGGATCATTTCCACGGTCGATGATTTTGGCTGGGCCGGGGAATCTCCAACACACCCAGAGCTGCTGGATTACCTGGCGATTGAACTGGCTGACCACAACTGGAGCGTGAAGCAGATCCACCGGCTGATCGTGACCTCCACTGCCTACCGGCAACAATCTCTTAACGAGGGAGAGCTGGCCGACCGGGCCAGCAGGCAGGACCCACACAATCGCCTTCTCTGGCGGCAAAACCTGCGACGGCTCGAGGCCGAACCACTGCGTGACAGCATCCTGCAGCTCGCCGGCGCACTCGAAAACCACATGTACGGTTATCCCGTCGCCGTGGCCCAGAGGAGCAATGGGGAGGTCGTGGTCAATGACGGCAAGCTTCCACAGCGTCGGGCGATCTACCTGCAAGTGAAGCGATCTGCCCCGCTCTCTATCCTGCAGTTGTTTGACCAGCCAGACATCGAGACCAATTGTACGCGGCGCAGCATCTCGACCGTCCCCCTGCAGGCCCTGTCGCTACTTAACAGCGACGTGGCTTCCCATGCCGCTGCCAGCTTTGCCGATCGTGCAATCCGTGAATCGCCCCAGGACCCGGCTGGCTGGGCCTACCTGGCTGCCTTGAGTCGTGCCCCCGGCCAGGAGCCTCGCAACTTCATCTCCCTGTTCATGAAAGAACAGACCACCTTGCACCTGGCAGGAACTGGCCAGAAAAAAGACTGGCAGTTTGGATATGGCACGGCGAGCGACCAGGACACCAGCAAGGTCGATTTCACACATTTTCCAACTTTCGCGAAAAACCAGTGGCAACTGGGGCCGGATTATCCCTTCCGGGGTTCCTACTGGGCTGGACTCAATGCGACAGCAGGCCATCCTGGAAGCGACAAGCCGGTGATTGCCCAGTGGACTTCACCCCATGCGGGCAGATTCCGTATCCGCGGATTCACCGAGCATCCATCGCCTGCCGGAAACGGTATTCGAACAACGGTCATCTCCAGCCGGCAGGGCCAGCTCTCCCAGTGGGAAACGGCCCATGGCAAGAAACAGATCCGGGTCGACAATATCGAGGTTCACCAGGGAGATCAACTCTGGCTGATCACTGACATGAATGGTGAACTGACCTCCGACAATTTCAACTGGACGATCCTGATCGAGCAGCTTGACGGGGCAGGGGAGGTGACGAAAACATGGGATTCCACAGCCGGTTTCCATGGCCCGATCAAAGACGGTGATGACCAGGAGATCATCCATACCGCTCGCCGCAAAGCACTGGTCGACCTCTGCCATATCCTGCTGGCGAGTAACGGGTTTGCTTACATCGACTGACGGGATTCAAGGAAACAAACATGGACAGCAACGACTCGTTATCCGCACAGGACAGGTACGAAATCAGCCGTCGCCAGACACTCCTGCGGCTGGGTGGCGGTTTCGGGGCCCTGGCCCTGGGCAGCCTGCTTCACGAGCAGGCCAGGGCCGACCGCAGTGGCCACGACTTCCGGCCCCGGCCCCCGGTTCACCGGGCACGGACAAAGGCGGTGATCCAGCTCTTCATGCATGGTGGCCCCAGTCACGTGGACCTGCTCGATCCAAAACCGATGCTCAACAAGTACGATGGCCAGCCACCTCCCGGGGAAGTGGTCGACGACGAGAACCGTACCAAGTACCTGCTTGGTTCTCCTTTCACATTCCGCAAGCATGGTGAGAGTGGCATCGAGTTCTCCGAGATCCAGCCTCATGTCGCCAGGCACGCTGACCGGATTGCCGTGATCCGGTCGATGTTCAGCGAGCATCGCAACCACGAGCAGGCCATCTGGATGGCCCAGACAGGATTGATCGTGCCAGGCCGCCCGACACTCGGTGCATGGTCCTGTTATGGCCTGGGAAGCTTCAACCAGAACCTGCCAGGGTACATCGTCTTGCGTGACCCGAACGGACACTCGGTGGATGGAATTCGGAATTGGTCAAGTGGCTGGCTCCCCCCGATTTACCAGGGGACCCCTTTTCGAAGCACCGGGTCACCCGTGCTCAACCTGCAGCCAAGCCAGGCAATGTCGCCGGCCGTGGAATCCGGCAGGCTGGCACTGCTGAGGAAACTCAACGACGACCACCGGCGTCGCCACCCACGGGAACTGGAACTCGACGCTCGCATCAGTAACCTGGAACTGGCAGCTCGCATGCAGCTCGCCGCGACCGACGCGGTCGATATCAGCCAGGAGAGCAAATCGACTCACCAGGCTTACGGACTCGAAAACCCCAAGACCGAATCCTACGGCCGTCGTTGCCTGATGGCACGGCGACTGGTCGAGCGGGGTGTGCGGTATATCCAGATCCTGATGCAAGGGCAGCCCTGGGATACTCACCAGGACAACGTCGCCAAGACCACTGACTGCTGCATGCAGACAGACCAGCCGGTAGGAGCTCTGCTGACCGACCTGGAACAACGGGGCCTGCTCGATTCCACCCTGGTGCTATGGGGAGGAGAGTTCGGGAGAACCCCGGGTGCAGAACTTCGAGGTGATAAGGCCAAGCGTGGTAACGAGGGCCGAGATCACCACCCCTATGGATTCAGCGTCTGGATGGCCGGGGGCGGGGTCAAGGGAGGTCAAACCTACGGGGCCACCGATGACTTTGGTTACCGTTCGGTCGAAAATCGCACACAGATGGCGGATTACCATGCCACCATCCTGCACCTGCTCGGCCTGGACCACGACGACCTGACGTATGATCATAACGGCCGCAGTGAGAGGCTGACGGACGTCTACGAGGCACAGGTCATCTCCGAGTTGATTAGCTGACGCCCGTTCCCTGATGCAAGAACCCTAAACATGAATTCACGATCTTTCTTGATAATGGCAAGCCTGCTGCTGCATGCAGCTGCACCTCGTGCCGATGCTCAGCAGGACAACGGCCTCTATAACCAGCTTCGCCAGGCGTCTGTCGAGATCCTTGTCGACCGCCGACTGGCTGGTTGCGGATGCATCGTCGATCCTGATGGGATTGTGCTGACCGCGGCGCATGTGATCAAGAATGCGAACAGGCAGATCGAGGTCATGTCTGCTTCCGTGGGCCGTCTGCAGGCCTCCCTTCTCGCCATGGATGCCGCTCACGACCTGGCACTGCTCAAACTCCCCGATCGCAAGAAACCCCACCCCTTTCTGAAACTGGCCAAGAAACCTCCTGCAGCGGGCAGCACGATCTATCTCTATGGCACTCCACTTTTTCGCCATGATGTCATGGTCCCTGGTCTTGTCGCACGCCAGCAGACGACATTCGAGTATGTCGATGGCGAGTATATCGAGGTTATTCACATCGCTGGCCTGGTAACACGGGGATTCTCCGGAGGTCCCTGGGTGAACCGGGAGGGTGATTTAATTGGCATCCAGTCATCGGCCATGGCCCTGGGCGACGCCCACCAGGGACTCGCTTTCTCAGCCCCGCTGGAGGCTGCCCGCCAGCTGTTGAAATCGCGGGAGTGGACAAAGTACGCAACCCTGGGAGCCGGGATCGAGGAGATCTGGGAACAGCAGCCGGGATACCTCGAGAAACTGCCGGAAGACACCAGCGGACTGGTGATTCGAGTCATCCACAAGGGAGGAGCAATCGATGCCAGTGGCATTGCTGCTGGCTCCATTATCTCGGCCATCGACAACAATCCAGTCGATCACCGTGACGAACTATTGCGGCTCTTGTGGCGTCACCAGCCGGGTGAGATGGTCGAACTGGAAGTCTCGGCAGCGGACGGGACACAAAAGCGAACGGTCCAGGTACGACTCGGGCGACTTGGCCCGGATCCACAGGCACCCGTTCCACGTGCCAGATCGGTAAAAAAGGAGAGACAATGAACCCGACCACGCGACGACGGTTCCTGGGAAGCATGGCGGCAGCAACCTGTGCCTCGTCGGCGGTCAGATCCTGGGGAGCCGAAGTGACTCGTACGACCTATACCTACAAGACCGTTGGTGATCTTCCAATCAAGCTCGACGTTCACCGCCCGGCAGGTGACGAGACGGTGCCACTGATTGTCTGGATTCATGGGGGAGCGTTGATCAATGGTCACCGGGACGGAGTCTCAGGAAGGGTCCTGCAGATGGCCATGGAAGCGGGTTACGCCGTAGCATCGATTGACTACCGGCTTGCACCGGAGACACAGCTTCCGGACATCATCGAGGATGTGGAGGATGCCTTTAACTGGCTTCACAAGAACAGCCTGGAGCAATTCGGTGCCAGCAGCGATCGGATTGCCGTGGCAGGAGGTTCCGCCGGCGGTTACCTGACCCTGACCACCGGGTACCGCGTGCGACCACGCCCCACCGTGCTGGTCTCATTC
>JAPYUD010000271.1:0-5296 GCA_029936215.1 Pirellulaceae bacterium
TGGAAATGCAGGGAATTAGCGAAACGTGACCAGGGACGATACGGAGATCGTGTCAGCGGTGCAAGCAGCACTTACTGACAAGGTCGGTAAAACACGATACGGCATGTGGTTTGACAGCCAGGTTCAATGGGACCTGTCTGGGAATCACTTGCAGCTTGAGGTAAGGGATACCTTTACACTCGAACGGATCCGTCGCTCTTTCCAGTCGGACCTCCAGGCTGCCCTTGAATCGGTTCTTCATCAGCAAGGGCGTATCTCCTTCCAGGTCTCCCCAGGCAAGGAGATTTCCCTCCAGCCAGCTCTGCCCGTCGAGGGCCCGGGTGAAAGCAAGAAGAGCAGTGCCGCACCCGCAACGGAGCCCGGCAGCCAGAAAAAGGGCACGTGGGGAACCTTTCGTTCCCTGGTCATGGGTGACACGAACCGGATTGCCGTGACAGCCGCGCAGATGCTACCAGATCGCCCGGGGACGATTTCCCCTCTTTTCGTTCACGGCGCTCCTGGCAGCGGCAAGACGCACTTGCTGCAGGCGATCTGGACGGAATTCCGGCAAACCCATCCACGTTCACGTTCGATTTACATGACCGCCGAGCAATTTACCAGCCAGTTCCTGGGGGCCCTGCGAGGGAGCGGCCTGCCCAGCTTCCGTCACAAGTACCGGGACGTGGAATTGCTGCTGATTGACGATGTCCAGTTTTTTGTTGGCAAACGCGCCACGATCAGCGAGCTGCATTACACGATTGACACGCTCCTGCGCGAGGATCGCCAGATGGTTTTCGCCTCCCAGAACCCCCCCGGCGAGCTCCAGGACCTGGGAATGGACCTGGTCGCCCGTATCTCGGGTGGGCTGGTTTGTGGCATCGAGGTAGCGGACGCGGAAATGCGGATGCGGATATGCGAGCAATACTGCGACAGACACCACGTCCAGCTTCGTCCAGAAGTGGTTGAGCACCTGGTCCAGAACCTCCGTGGTGACGTCCGGCTGCTTCACGGTGCCATCAACCGCCTGAGAGTGATGGAGCATGCCTTTGGTGAGCCAGCCTCGATCGACATGGCAAGCACCCAGCTCCAGGACCTGTTCCAGATTGCCCGTCGAGCGGTCAAGCTACCGGACATTGAGCGAGCCATCTGCGACGTCTTCGGTCTCTCTCCTCGCAGCCTGCAATCCACCGGCCGCACCCGGTCTGTCAGCCAGCCACGGATGCTGGCAATGTGGCTGGCCCGTGAATACACCCGGGCTGCGTTTGCAGAGATCGGTGACTACTTCGGACAGCGGGCCCATAACACGGTGATTTCCGCGCACCAGAGAGTCAGTCGCTGGATGGACGACAACGAGTCGATCCAGACACCCCATGGCAGCTGGAACGCCCGTGATGCAATTCGACGGGTTCAGGCGGAACTGCAGTTGGCCTAGGCAAACGGGGTTTTCCCTGGCGTCGCAACACCCGGCACCTCTACCGGCCCAAACTCGTATTGCTTCGGCGAAAGATCCATCTCGCTCTTCATCGCGTCGTCCCAGGTGATGCTCTTGCCGGTATAGCAGACCTCACGGCCGAGGATGGCAAGCATCGTACTGTAGGACATGTAGGTTCCATTATTAATCGTGTCACCGGAGCGAATGGCCGCGAACAGCTCCTTGTGCTCGACATCATACATGCTCGGCTTGGGACCCCTGTAACGCCAGTCGGTATCGCCGCCAGATACTGAGTGGTGCAGGATCCGGGCAGATCCCTTCGTTCCCTGCACGTAATCCTCAACATTGTTCGAGCAACCAGACATCTGCCGTGTGAAGGCAAAAGTCTTGGCACCATTCTCCCACTCGTAGCAGACGGCAAAGTGGTCAAAGACATGTCCCCACTTGTCCTCGGTCCGCACCTCTCGCCCCCCCAGCCCAAACGCCACCTTGGGAGGCTGGTCATACATCAGCCAGAGCGCCTTGTCGAGGCTATGGATGTGCTGCTCGACAATATGGTCACCCGAGAGCCATGTGAAGTAGAGCCAGTTTCGCACCTGGTACTCCATCTCGCTCCAGTTCTCCTTGTGTCTTCGGTGCCAGAGTGTGCCGGTCAGGTAGTTTTCCTGCACGGTCTGGATATCACCAATCGCACCTTCCTTGATCTGCTCCATGGTGGCCCGCACGCCCAGGTCATACCGCCAGCAGAGCCCCGAAACCAGGTTCAGGTTTTTCTGCTTGGCCATCTCCACTGTCTCCAGGACATGCCGGACACCGGTCGGATCCACGGCCACCGGTTTCTCACAAAAGACATGCTTGTTCTCAACGATTGCCGCCCGTAGCTGCTGGGGGCGAAAGTGGGGCGGCGTGCAGAGAAGAACCACATCCAGGTCCGAGCTAACCAGTTCCTTGTAGCCGTCAAAGCCGGTATAGCACCTGTCATCCTGGACATTGAACTTGCCAGCCATCCCCTGTTGCTTAGCCTGCTGCTCCAGTACTCGTCGGGATTGCTGGAGTCGATCCGGGAAGACATCACACATCGCCACCAGTTGCATGTTGGCATCCGCCCGCATCGCATTCACTGCAGCCCCGGTACCACGGCCCCCACAACCGATCAGCCCCACCTTGATCACGTCATCACCGGCAGCATGCAAGGCAGGTGCCGACTGCAAGGAGGTCACCATCGCTCCACCAAGTGCTCCCACGGCAGATTTATGGAGAAAACCACGGCGGTGATCGGTCGTCAGTTGTTGCTTGGTCATTCGCTGTTCTCCATCGACGAGAAGGCCTTTAATTTGTTCCACCCATGATAGCGTAGAAGCAGTACCCTGTCAGTTTATTTCAACCGCCGCATGTACCGCATCCACTCCTCTTCCATTTCCGCCAGATCGGTACCAAAACTGGCACGAAAAATCGCTTTTCGCTCGTCGCTGCCTATTTGCTGGAGTGGGGATTGCGAGGACAACCGCTTGATGTAGTCACAGTACTGCGGTGCCCGTGTTTTCAGCAGGAAATAGGTCAGGGCCCACGATTCGGCATAGGCCTGTCGGACGGCGCCTGGATCCTGGAAGGCGGCATCCGCACTGATCAACGCCGGCAACCGCGTGCCAGGTTGCTGCTGGAGGGAACGGCGAAAATAAAACAGGTTAAACCGGTTTATTTTCCCCACGGCGTTCCACCCTCGTGTCGTCGTCAGGCTGGGGGATTCAAAGTAAGTGGCAATCCCCTCGCTCACCCAGCCCGGGTTGTCGGCATAGCGGGTCTGCAGCCCACTATTGAATGCGAGCTGGTGGGTTACTTCATGGATGATCGTGGCAACGGTCCTCTCGGCCGCCGGCTGGTTGAGCAAGCGGGAAACATGGGAGAGGGTCGGTAGCGGACGCCGCTGGTTAGCCAGTAGATCAATCCCGGTCAGGTCAAAAGTACAGACCCGGTTCGTCTGCTGGCTGTAATGGCCAATGTACTGGCTCCCCCGAGAACCAAGTTCACGCTTACAGAAATCCAGGTAGTCGGCCTGTCCCTGGAAAACAACAGCCACCAGAGGAAAAGCAGGGGGAGTGAGTTCCAGGCCGCGGTATTTCCAGTAACCATAAAAAGAGCGATAGAGCTTTTCGGCAAGGGATCCCCACCAGTGAGCAAAGGCCGGGGAGGTATTAAAGCAGACAAGGAAATGTGCCGTGCGGTGGACCCGGAACCCCCCCGGCAACTCCGCCAGCACCCTGGCTTGCAGCTGATCCTGGTCCAGTGACTGGAAGGAACCCTCCAGGGGTTCTCGCTTCTGGATTTCTGCTGGCTGAAGTGGCCACATCTGTCCATCCTCCGCCAGCAGCAACAGGCCACCGTCACGAGCCTCGGCAACGAGCGTGCCCGTCACGACCTGCACTCTGCCGTCCAGCTCAAAGCGGATCCGTTCATTGCCCCATGTCCAGGCCGGCACCGCGAGGATGCAGGTGAACAGGAACCAGCGAATTCCAGATCGGAGAACTATCATCGGGGTTTCCAGCAGGAGATCCCTGGCGAAAGTCAGCTACTGAACCATGCCATCTTCCACAACCTCTTCCCGTGTCCGAGCCAGGTAATGCATCAAGCTGGTTGGACCGTTAAAGCCGATCACGCGTTGGTCAAGATCGAGTTGTCGCGAGAGGATCCGGCCCTTCTCGATATCAAAGCGGACACTGCCATCCTGCATCCGCTGAACAATCTGCGATTTAACCTTGGGGTCATCCAGCGGTGTCAGCACCTGCGTGTTTATCGAGATCGTGGCGACACCCGCCTGCACTTTCTCCAGCCTGTACTGGCGACGCAGCTGCACGGTCCGGTAGGTCCCTGTCTCGGTGCGGATCCGCAGCTTCTCTGGTGTGTACCAGCGAAAGCCAAGCCGGATCGATGTGCCGGGCAGGGGAATGGCCAGGGAATCGATCCCCGCATCAAATTGCCTGGCCTGGTCTTTTCTTTGCAGGAGTTTCCCTTCCCTTGTCATCGTGATCGTGGAGATTGGCTTGCCCAGCTTCTCGGCAATGGCACGGTAGGTCTCGGGAGCCTTTTTATCCTTTGTGCTGTCGTAGCGAATCTCGTCCTTCCCGGTGACCTTTTGCCACATCGAGGCTTGCATGATCGTGTGCGTGAAGGTGACATTCCCATCTTCATCCACGGCCGTGACATCCCACCGCCGTGTCGAGACGCTGCGCGACTGCACGTTCTGATCATTTCCATCGATCCGCGTCTGCATGGAGACCAGCTGCACGACCTTCATCTTCATCGACTCGCCCGGCTCGAATCGATACTGCAGCAGGTAGTCTGTATCGGTGGCCCGCCGGGTGGCCTGCTGGATTTCCTCTTCCAGAACGGACTCCTCCTTCTGTTCACTGGGAGGATCCTCCGCTTGTCCCGGGACCGGAGGGAAAAATGCGACCAGGGCCAGGCTGCAGGCGGCCAGCATGGTCGTTGCACGAGAGAGAATCGTCCTACGCATCATCAGCATCCTTGCACAATGAGGGTGGGTAAGTGTCCTGCGGGATGGCCCATCGGCCATCCGCCGTCATTTCTTCTGGCGGATCCTTCCGCCCCAGTCGAGTTTCTCGCGAAGCGTGTCGTAGTCGTCGTGACCGCCAACCTCGATCAGCTGGAAGCTCTCGCTGGCCCGCTCAACCCGAACACGATCATCCGGTTCAAGGCGTGCCAGCAACTGGCCATCCACCACCAGCGAGGCTGCCACATCCGCCTCCCGGACCCTCATTTCAAACACCCGCTCGGCGGAATCAACAACTGGTCGAACGGTCAACGTATGAGGGCTGATGGCGGCAATCACAAAGGCCTGCATCGTCTTGCGGAGAATCGGTCCACCCG
>JAPYUD010000272.1:0-5289 GCA_029936215.1 Pirellulaceae bacterium
CCGCTGTCCCGGCTTTTGTGGTCCCCGCTGCCCCTGCTGGGCCTGGGGTCCACCACGAGATGGTGTGGAGCCATCGTGTTGTCTGTTCTGCTGCCCTTGCTGGAAGCCGGAGCGACCGCCGGATCGGGAGCCACCGCTCCGTCCCGCGGAGGGACGTTGGGGGGCGTTGTTGTCCCTTGTAGCCGGCGGCTGGGAGCCGGAGCGACCGGAACGGGAAGCACCGCCTCGTCCAGCCGAGGGTCGCTGGGGAGCGGCATTGTCCCGTGCAGCCGGGGGCTGGGAGCCGGAGCGACCACCGGATCGGGAGCCACCGCTTCGTCCCGCGGAGGGACGCTGGGGGGCGGCGTTGTTGTCTCGTGCAGCCGGGGATGAATTATTGTCACGACTGGCTGCAGAACGTGTCGGTTGCTGGAAGCGGGCGGAAAACTCTCGTGCTGTGATCTTCCCGTCACGATCACGATCCATGCTACCCAGGCGAGCTGCCAGCGGTTCGGGGATTTCCTCCTTGTCCAGGATTCCATCCTTGTTCTTGTCGAGCCGTGCGAAGAACGCCTGGACCCGCTCCGCGGGATTGACCGTGGGCCTGGCAGCAGGGGCTGCCGGTCGCTGCTGGGCATGCACTGTCCCTGCCATCAGGAGGACCGCGAACAGGGTGGCAATGTGACGCCGAACAAACAACTTACTGCACTGCATGAATCCGCCTCCAAAGGAGATACGCTTTTGTATTAGTCGATAGGTTATTTAACCCCTCAAGTAGGCCAGGGATTCGCAGGGATTGAGCAAGATATGCCGATTTTTCTGTTTTCTGGCCGTCCACGACGCCATTCCCGCCCCTTTGGGATTGATGCATCCTCCCGCTCCGGAAGTGGGCAAGTTAAAATTGGAGTTTTGGTCCCCTCTTCCAGCTCTCGCATGCCGATGAATTCTGCCGATATCAGCGAACTGATTCGCCACCGTCGCACGATCAAACCGATCACGTCGACCGGTGCGCCGAATTACCAGGATTGCGAGATTGAGCCAGCGGTTCTCGAGCAGCTGCTGGACAATGCCAACTGGGCTCCCACCCATGGCCTGACAGAACCCTGGCGGTTTGTCATTTTCCAGGGTGCATCACGTTTCACGCTTGCCGACTTCCTTGTTTCGGCATACGAGGAGAATACGACCAGGGAGGATTTCAAGCCGGCCAAGCTCGAGAAGATTCGCCTTTATGCTGAGCAGGCGACGGTTGCCATTGCCCTTGGTATGCAGCGTCATACTGGCGTGATTTCAGCGGAGGAAGAGGTGATCGCGGTGGCCTGTGCTGTGCAGAATATCCAGCTGAGCGCCGCGGCCCTGGGCCTTGGCACCTTCTGGTCCAGCTCCCCGGTTTACGACCTGCCGACGACTCGCCAGTTCTTTGGCTGGATGGGGGAGACTGACCGCTGCTTGGGCATCCTGTATGCTGGCTATCCTGCAAACCGCTGGCCCGAGAGAAAACATGGCCAGCCTGAACCGATCACGGAGAAAGTTGAGTGGCGCAGTTAAGCTGCGCCGGCGTGCCATGAAAATCACTGCAATGAATATCTACCAGGTTGACCTGCCGCTCCACGAGGGGAGTTACAAGTGGTCAGGTGGTAAATCGGTTGACGTTTTCGACAGCACGGTGCTGGAGGTTCAGACCGACGAGGGGATTACCGGTTACGGGGAGGTCTGCCCGCTGGGACCTTTCTATTTGCCCGCCTACGCGGCCGGGGCCCGTGCTGGTATCCAGGAACTTGGCCCGCACCTGATTGGCCAGGATCCAACCCGCCTGGGGCCGCTCAACGACCTGATGGACCGAGCTCTCAAGGGACATGCCTATGTCAAGTCGGCGATCGACATGGCCTGCTGGGATCTTCTTGGCAAGCTCACCGGTCAGCCGGTCTGCGAGTTACTGGGTGGTCGTTACGGCGATGACTTCGTACTTTACCGGGCGATCTCGCAGCAGCCGCCAGCCGAGATGGCGGCCAGCGTGAAGCAGTATCGTGACGAGGGCTACCGCCGCTTCCAGCTCAAGGTGGGAGGGAACCCGGACGAGGACATCGAGCGTATCCATGCTGCCCGCGAGATCCTGGAGCCGACCGACAAGCTGATTGCCGACGCCAACACCGGCTGGACGATCCACGAGGCGGCCCGCGTGGTCCGCGGGGTTCGTGACGTCGATGTCTACATTGAACAACCCTGTGCCAGTTACGAGGAATGCCTGTCGATCCGCCGCCGCACGGATCATCCGTTCGTGCTTGATGAGGTGATCGATGGAGTCGACGTGCTGGTCCGCGGCTGCGCCGACCTGGCAATGGACGTGGTGAACATCAAGATCAGCAAGTTTGGTGGTCTCACGCGGGCGGCGCTGGCTCGTGATCTCTGCTCGCAGCTGGGGATCGCCATGACGATCGAGGATAGCTGGGGAGGCGACATCGTGACCGCTGCCATTGCCCACCTGGCTCATAGTACGGCCCCGGACATGTTGTTCACCTCGACCGACTTTAATAGCTACGTGACTGTCAGCATTGCCGAGGGAGCCCCGCAGCGAAACCAGGGAAGGCTTGCCGCGAGCACCGCTCCGGGCCTGGGAATCGAACCGCGGATGGATGTGCTGGGTGAGCCAGTCGCCAGAATCGAGTAAGTCCATGCCAGTTACCCCGGTCAAGATCATCGATTCGCATACCGGCGGGGAACCGACCCGGATTGTCATCGACGGTGGCCCGGACCTGGGTGACGGTTCTCTGGCCATCCGCCGGCAGTTGTTTGCCAGTGACCACGACAGCTTCCGCTCGGCGGTGATCGATGAGCCACGTGGTGGGGATGTCTGGATTGGCGGACTGATCTGTCCACCGGTGAACCCGGAGGCCTGTGCGGGCGTGGTTTTTTTCAACAATGTTGGAGTCCTCAACATGTGTGGCCATGGCACGATTGGCCTGGCTGCAACACTGGCCCACATGGGCCGAATCGGGCCAGGTGAACACCTTCTGGAAACCCCGGTTGGTGACGTCCGCATCCAGCTTCACGATGCCAACCGCGTCACGCTTGTGAATGTTCCCAGCTACCGCTACCGGTCGGCTGTTGAGCTGGAGGTTCCTGGCCATGGCAGCTTCCGGGGCGATATCGCCTGGGGAGGGAACTGGTTCTTCCTGGTCGAGGACCACTCGCTGGAGCTCGAATTGGCCAATGTCGACCAGCTTACCGAGGTGACCTGGTCGATCCGCCAGGCGCTTGAGGAGCAGGGGATCACGGGCGAGGAGGGTGGCCTGATTGACCACATCGAGCTTTTTGGACCAGCCCAGGGGGATGCCGACAGCCGTAACTTTGTACTCTGCCCCGGCAGGGCCTATGATCGCTCGCCCTGTGGTACCGGGACCAGCGCCAAGCTTGCCTGCCTGATCGAGGAGGGCAAGCTTGCTCCCGGGGAAACCTGGCGGCAGGAGAGCATCGTGGGGAGTATTTTCGAGGGGGTGGGTGTGGTCGAAGAGGGGAAGCTGATTCCCCATGTCACCGGGACCGCGTACGTGACAGCGGAAACCACGCTTGTCTTTAACGACCAGGACCCATTTACCATGGGGATTCCGTCGTGAATGGTTCATCCCGGCGGATCCTGGTGGTTGGTGGCGGCGTGATTGGTGCCGCCTGCAGCCATGAGCTGGTAAAGCGGGGCTTCCAGGTTACGGTCATCGACAAGGGCCGCTGGGGACGTGCCTGCTCGCATGGCAACTGCGGGTTGATCTGTCCCAGCCACGTGCTGCCACTGACCGAACCAGGGGCGGTGCGAAAGACGATGTTCTCGCTTCTGAAGAGAAACTCACCCTTCTCGATTCGCCCTCGCTTCGATCCACGACTCTGGAAATGGCTCTGGCGGTTTGCCCGTCGCTGTCGCCATGACCGGATGGTCGAGGCAGCACGGACACGAATGCCACTGCTGGAGCAGTCGCAGGATGCTTACCGGCAGATGGTCCAGGAGGGGATCCTGGAGTGTGAATGGGAGTCGCGAGGCAGCCTTTATGTTTACCGGGACCAGGAGCAGCTTGACAAGTTTAGCGCGACCGCCAGCCTGCTGGAGCAGGAATTCGGGCTTCTGCCCGAATGCCTGGATGGCGACCAGCTCGAGGCGATGGAACCGACGCTCAAGAGCGGACTTGCCGGCGCCTGGTACTTTCCCGATGACGTTCATGTTCGTCCGGATCGGCTGCTGAATTCCTGGCGGACCCACCTGGAGAAGCAGGGGGTGCAGATCCATGAGAACTGTGAACTGGAAAGGCTGGTTTCTGAACAGGGCCGCGTGGTAGCGGCCATTGCCGGGGAGCAGGAACTTGAGCTCGACGGACTGGTGATTGCCACTGGTGCATTGACACCGCTTCTGGCGAGGGAGCTTGGCTGCCGATTGCCGATCCAGCCTGGCAAGGGCTACTCGATCACGATGCCTCGCCCCCAGCCATGTCCCACGATTCCGCTGCTGTTCGTTGATGAGAAGGTGGTCGCCACACCGATGCAGAGCGGCTACCGGCTGGGATCGATGATGGAACTCAATGGTTATGACACGCGGATCAAGCCGCGCCGCCTGAAGCTGTTGAGAAAGGCCGCAGAAAAGTACCTGCACGAGCCCCATGCGGACCCGGTGGAGGAGGAATGGTATGGCTGGCGGCCGATGACCAGTGATGGCGTGCCTTTTATCGACCGTTTGCCGGGGCTGGAGAATGCCTGGGTGGCGGCCGGCCACAACATGCTGGGTCTCTCGATGGCCCCGGCCACGGGACAACTGGTAGCGGAGCTGGTCGACGGCGTGAAGCCCTCGATCGACCCGGCCCCGTACCGGATAGACCGCGGCTGATTCAGGCCAGGATTTCCTTGACGACCCGAGGCTTGAAGGTGTCGGTCAGCCGTTCCTTGAGGCCGTTCCGCTCGAAGAACAGTTCCTCATGGTAAAGTCCCAGCTGGTGCAGGATGGTGGCATGCCAGTCGGCAATGCTAACCGGGTTCTCCTCGGCGGCGAATCCGATCTCGTCGGTTCCCCCGTAAGTGATTCCTGGCTTGATTCCACCGCCCGCCATCCAGATGGAAAAACCGCGGGGGCCATGATCCCGGCCTGCCGAGGCGGTGTTCTTCTTGCCCTGTATCTGGGCGATTGGCAGCCGTCCAAACTCGCCACCCCAGATCAACAGCACGTCGTCCAGCAGACCACGCTGTTTGAGATCCTGCAGGAGCGCCGCTACCGGCTGGTCGGTTCGGCCACAGGCAGTTTCCAGTGAGTTCTTGAGATTGGAGTGATTATCCCAGATC
>JAPYUD010000273.1:0-5284 GCA_029936215.1 Pirellulaceae bacterium
GCGTTTATCTGAGGGGCGCGTCCCAACAAGACACATAACTCAGCAAAAATTTGCGCTCTATTGGCCATGTTGGTTCGAATCGTAGTATCCCTCCTGTATGGTGTCAAGATCTCCAATGGGTACGGGATTCGCCTTGCTTCGTTTTGATAGGACTTCTAGAATCCTACGAGCAAGGGGCGGCCCACAAGGCGACTGGACAGGAATTCGCGAGTCGTCCGGGAGCCAGGGCGCGGGCTTCATGACATGGGAAGAAAGGGCTAGCAGGCGTGACACTCTCGGAATTCGATAAGGATCTTCTCCAACGTTGCCAGGCACGCAGTGCCGGTTCGTGGGATGATTTTGTCGACCGCTTTCTCGGGCTCGTCTTGCACGTGATCAATCACACGGTCTCCTCGCGCAACGTTCAGATTACCTCCCAGGACACCGAGGATTATTGCTCCGAGGTCTTCCTGACTATCATCAAGGACGACTTCGCCGTGTTGCGACGATTCCGGGGTTCGAGCAGCCTGGCCACTTACCTCGCTGTTATTGCCCGGCGGGTGGTGGTACGGGAATTTGTCAAGCGCAAGCATCCCCGGGTCACGCCGGCCCAGGCCGATGAGGACACGAGCGATGACATCTCCGGGCAGGCATTCGGATTTCGCGTTCGCATCGACCCGGATCTCGCCGACCAGGAGGCCTCCGCAGAAAAACGTGCAAGTGATCGGGAAGAGGTTCTCCGCCTGCTGGAAAACCTGAACTCCGCAGAAGCCGAGATTGTCCGGCTCCACCACCTGGATGGTTTGAGTTACAGGGAGATCAGCTCCCAACTGGGAATCCCCGAGAACAGTATTGGCCCGACTCTCAGCCGGGCCCGGGAAAAAATGCGGCGGCACGGCATCCAGGTCTGAGCCCGTGTTCTAGCGCCAGCTCGTATCGCCACGGAAGCGAGGACGGAAAGCAGCCCCTTGCGATTCCGGCAGGTACCCGACTCGTTGCTGCTCCCTCTGTTGTTGCTCCTGCTGCCCCGATTCAGCCGCAGGGAGCGTGAGGATATCGACCGCCGGGTACCCTTCGAAGGAAGGCATTTCCCAGAGCTCCGTCGGCGAAGGAGTGACCCGGTTAATCTGGTAACTGGCAACGTTCAATTCCAGCTTCATCTGGTTGGCATGTCCCGGCAACAGGTGAATCTCCACCTGATGAGGCAAGGAGACCCCGTGGGCCGGGTAGAAGCGATGACGGGAGGAGTGAATCGAGACCAGTAACTGGCCCTGGCTGTCCCGCAGGTGTTGTTCCAGTATCCTCCCATAGCGGTCATCGATCACGGTCACCCGCACCATCTCCCCCCCCTCGGCGGCAACACGAGTTCGAATTTCCAGTTTCCCCTTCCCTGCCCGCAAGGGACCCTCATGGACACCCGCAGGATCCAGCTCCACCAGTCCCAGCGCATCGCTGAACCAGCGAAAATCAACCGGCATCAACTGCCGCGCCCGGCTGCCAGTAAATTCCGCGTGGCGAGCATAATAGACCGCCGGTTGAGGATGCTGCTTGATCCAAAGCCAGAACAGCTCATCGTTACTCCCCAGGTCCAGCTCGGGGCCGCTAAAATCAAAGACGCCGGCCCGCAGTCGAAACTGGCGAGGCCGCTCCAGTGCCATGCTGGCCCGTAACCGGGGAGTCCCCGGGGCCGAAACACGGGCGCCCTGGGCATCGAGTTGTTTCACATGCTGGCTGGAATTGACCACCGCCAGCACCTCCTGCAGCGTGGGGAACTGGTCGAAAGCGACCGGCGGTAGCGGGTCGTTTTTCTTCCACAGCTCGCGTGGCAGGCATGTCGCTCCTGATGTGCTGGTTACCAGCACCAGGATCAAGAGAATTTTTTGTGTCTGTTTCATAGCATCCATGCCGCAGGTGGAATTATTTTTTGCCGCCTAGGCAGCATCCTTGAAAAGAAGCGCCGTGATCGACTGTTGAAGCTCATCAATCCGCGCGCTGCCAGGCTGGGTGACAACCACCTGGTACTCGTTCTCGTTCTTGGGACAGTGAAGCACCATCTGCTCAATCCCGCCGGTTGTCAGCGTGTCAACCACACGCAGGATACGGCGACGGACCATCAACAACGCCAGCACATATCGCATGTCCTGCTGGGAGAGATCGCTGGAGAGCTGGTCAAAGTAATGCAGGAGGATGTCGTTGGGGGCCCAGTGGATCTTCGTCGCCGACGGTTTCGGCATCCGCGACTTCCACCACCCCAGAGACTGTTCCGGAGGACCAGGCCAGGCCGTTTCCGAGTAGTCCCGGCGGAGCACCTCGGGTCCTTCCGAGACCAGCACGGAAAAGAAAACGTCCCCCGGATGGAACTGCTCCCCACTCACGTGGCATTGCCTCGTGCACCGCTTGATCTGAAAATCGAGCATCCTTGTTCCTGCCAGTTGTCACCCTGGGGCACCTGATGAGCTCACCGTGCGCCGATAGTACACCGAATCTGCAGCACGACTCAAGATCCAGTTTGACTCTCATCGCCAGATAGATGGGAATCTGCGGTGAAAATGTTAAAACAGGAAAGACACACGGATCCCTCCTCCACCGATCGCGGGAAACTACCATGAAACAACGACTCCTCGCCCTGCTCACCGTCGTCCTGCTGTGTAGCGTTCCTGGCTGGCTCTCGGCCGAAAACTGGCCCGCCTGGCGCGGCCCCGCGGGGGTGGGAACCAGCAGTGAAACCGGCTTCCCCGTGAAATGGTCCACCGCCTCGAACATCGCCTGGAAAGTCCCCCTGCCCGGACCCGGCAACTCCACGCCGATCATCTGGGGAAAGCGGGTTTTCATTTCCCAGGCCAGCGACGAGGGCCGCACACGAAGCCTGCTCTGCTTCTCCCTGGCCGACGGAAAAAAACTCTGGGAACAGTCGGTCCGCCATGAAAAAGAGGAACTGACACACAAGACCAATCCCCAGTGTGCCTCCTCGCCGGTCACCGACGGATCCACGGTCCTCGTCTGGCATGGTTCGGCCGGACTCCACGCCTACGACATGGACGGTAACAAGCGATGGAACAAGGACCTGGGAGAGTTCCAGCATATCTGGGGGACCGCCGCCAGCCCGGTTATTTTTGAAAACCGGGTGATCCTCAACTGCGGACCCGGGCTACGGACTTTCTGGATCGGCCTGGACCTGAGCAGCGGGGAGGAAGCCTGGCGCAGCGAAGTACCCGATGCCAGCTCGGAGAAAGTCGAGGAATTCCGGGGCTCCTGGAGCACGCCGGTGATACACGGAAGCGGGGAAAAAGCGGTCATGTTCCTCAGCATGCCCAGCCGGCTCTACGCCGTCAGTCCCCGTAGCGGCGCCATCGGCTGGACCTGCGAGGGACCCAGCAAGCTGGTCTACACATCGCCGCTCGTTACCGACAAGACGGTCGTTACCATGAGTGGTTACGGAGGGCCCTCGCTGGCAATCCGGCGGGGAGGATCGGGCGATGTGACCGGAAGCCACCGGCTCTGGCACAAGCCTGACAAGCCAGACAATCCCCAGCGAGTCGGCTCTGGAGTGATCGTCGGCGACCATCTCTACATCCTTAACGAACCGGGCATCGCCTGGTGCCTGGAAGTGGCAACCGGAACGCGGCTCTGGCAAAAACGGCTGGGCAGCGGAGGAAGCTGGAGCAGCATGTGCCACGTTGACGGCAGACTTTACGTGGTCAATATGGAGGGGACAACGTTCGTGCTCAAGCCGGACCCGGGCGAATGCCAGGTGCTCGCCGAGAACAAGCTGGAAGAGTTGACGCGAGGCTCGCTTGCCTTCTCCCAGGGCAAGATCATCGTCCGCACCTACAAGCATCTCTTTTGTCTTGGAGAATAGCAGCCCGGCCTGCCGGTCCGGGCCGATAGAAGAGTGTCTCTTGACCCTTCTGAATGTCTCGGCTAGAGTGCAAAAAGTGTCGTTTATGTCACCTGATTGATGCGGTCATAATGAAAAACAGTCGGCTTCCCCTGTTACGACTTTTAGACCTGCTTGCCCTGGGCAAGCCGTAGGGGTGTGGTGCGAACCATCAAAGGCTCAACAGCAACATCCCGAGGCCAGACGGACCTCGGGTTTTTTTATGCAGCGAAAGTGAACAACACCGTGAATCCTTATTCCACATGCGGCGGCAGACGACGTCTCACGTCGACACGCGGCGGGCTGTTACTGCCCTGGCCGGTCAGGGACCGGCATACCGTGTAAACCAGGGACCTGCCAGGCGAACCTCGCCAGGTCGCTGGTGCTTGACGATTCACCACTTTCACTCAAGAGCACCTAGACCATGACCGAATCACGACAGATCACGATTTTTGATACCACGCTGCGTGATGGGGAGCAGTCCCCGGGCGCCAGCATGAACCTGACAGAAAAAATGGAACTCGCCCAGGCACTTGTCGAACTGGGGGTTGACATCATCGAAGCTGGCTTTCCAATCGCCTCGCCGGGAGATTTCGAGGCGGTCTCGCAGATCTCCCGTGAAATCCAGGGGGCGACGATCTGCGGACTGGCCCGCTGTAATGATGCTGATATCGACCGGGCCTGGGAAGCGATCCAGCATGCCGAGTCCGCCCGCATTCATGTTTTCCTGGCAACCAGCGCGATTCACCGCGAGTTCAAACTGCGGATGACTACCGAGGAGATCATCCAGAGGGCGGTGGCAGGAGTCGAGCGGGCGGTTGGTTACTGTGACGATGTGGAGTTCTCACCGGAGGATGCTGCTCGAACCGAGCATGATTTCCTCTGCCAGGTGGTCGAAGCGGCAATCACCGCCGGAGCCACCACGGTGAACATTCCCGACACGGTCGGCTACGCGACTCCCCGGCAAATGGGCGAGACAATTGCCATGCTCCAGGACCGGGTTTCCAATATCGACAAGGCGGTAATCAGTATTCACTGTCATGATGACCTCGGCCTGGCGGTGGCAAACAGCCTGGCTGCCGTGGAGAACGGGGCCGGGCAGGTTGAGTGCACGATTAACGGGATCGGCGAACGGGCCGGTAACTGCAGCCTGGAAGAAGTGGTCATGGCAATGCGCACCCGGAGCGACTATTACCATTGTCACACCGGTATCAAGACCGAGCGACTGGTTCCCACCAGCCGGCTGTTGAGTTCAATCACCGGGATGCGGGTGCAGCGAAACAAGGCGATCGTGGGACGCAATGCCTTCGCTCACGAGGCAGGGATCCACCAGGACGGGATGCTCAAGGAACCGAGCACCTACGAGATCATGCGACCGGAGGATGTCGGCTTTGCCAAGACCGACCTGGTACTGGGCAAGCACAGCGG
>JAPYUD010000274.1:0-5281 GCA_029936215.1 Pirellulaceae bacterium
GGAGCGGATTGGTGATGCAGGGCAGGGACTCGACCCGGAGAACCTGCGTCGAGCAATCGTGCACGAGTTGATCGACTGCCAAGTGGGAAATGTCCTTGCCTCCGCGGGAACGATTTTGAAGGAGAGTGGCTGGGAAATGGCATCCGATGCCCAGCAGGATCCCTACCGCATGGAACCGACAGGAATCCTGGCAGAAGAAAAAAGTCAGCTGGAATCCTTCCTCCTGGATCGTGTTTATCACCATCCGAAGTTGATTCAGACACGGGACATGGCTCAAAAGCACTTGCAGCGGATGTTCGAGTACTTCACCGGGCGGGTCGAAATGTTACCACCTCGGTTCCGAAACCGTATTGAGCAGGTGGGGCTGGAAAGAAGTGTCGGTGATTACCTGGCCGGCATGACAGACCGCTACCTGGAGAACTGCTATCGCGAGCAGTTTCCGAACGGGTAATGCTGGCATCTCCTTCTGTTCCTATGATAAAATACAGCTGTACATCTCATTGATCTTTTCCCGGCCCCATATGGATTCTGCGGCGGTGGCCAGGAAACACCGATATTCATTCCTAATTATTCTTTTAGCGGGGGCATCATCATGGCTCTTTGGGTTCTGCGCGCTATTTTTCTTGTCATCGCCACGTCCGTTGGCATCTCGATCGTTATGTCACCCGAGTTATACGAACAGGAATTCCTGTTCGCCATTTCTCTTCTACTGATCGCCTGTGCAATCGTCTCGATTGACATTCTCATTCGCCGCAAGCCAATCGAGATTGTCTCCTGCACGTACTTCGGGATCCTCGTGGGCCTGTTGCTGACGTACATCATCGGCGTGGCGGTTAATCCGATCCTGCAGTTTTCCGGGATCGAGGATCCAAATCGTTACCAGGGGACAGTCCAGTTGATGATTGGCGTGCCACTCTGTTACATCTGTATCTCGGTGTTGATCCAGACTCGCAGCGATTTTCGATTCATCATTCCGTATGTTGAGTTTTCACGAGAACTCAAGGGGATCCTGCCCTGGGTACTTGATACCAGCGTGATTATTGATGGCCGGATAGCTGACCTGGTTGCCACCAACATCATGGACAACCGGTTGTTGATGCCCCGCTTTATTCTCCAGGAACTCCAGAACATTGCTGACAGCAGTGACAAGCTTCGCCGTTCTCGTGGTCGCCGGGGCCTGGATATTCTCCAGCAACTCCAGAACAATCGCTCGATCGACTTCACCATTGACGAGACCGATCTGCCACAGTTTGAGAACCAGCCAGTCGACATGAAGCTGGTATTGCTGGCTCAACACCTGGGAGGAAAAATCGTGACTGGTGACTACAACCTCAACAAGGTCGCCCAGTTGAACAAGGTGCCGGTGATCAACCTGAATGATATTTCCAAGGCCCTCAAGCCGACCTTCCTGCCCGGGGAGATGTTTGACGTCAAGATTGTCAAGGCTGGAGAGGGTGACAACCAGGGAGTGGGTTACCTGGATGACGGCACCATGATTGTCGTCGAGGATGGCCGTGATCATGTGGACGACATGGCACGGGTAAGTGTTACACGCGTACTGCAAACAAGTGCCGGCCAGATGATCTTCACCGACTACGAGGAACCTGTCGAGAACTGAGCTTCCCTCTCCTTGGCAAGGCGATCACGGGCCAACTGGCAGTAATCCTCGACACAGTCGATGCCAAGGTAATGCCGCTCGAGCTGCCGGGCCACCAGTGCCGTCGTCCCACTGCCAAGAAATGGATCCAGGACCAGCCCCTGGGGAGGGGAGCCAGCACGAATCATGATTTCCACCAGCTGGCGGGGAAAGACGGCAAAGTGAGAATCCCGTGACTTGGAAAGTGGCACGCTCCATACTGTCCGCTTGTTACGCCCAAGTGGATGGAAAGCCTGGTCCCATCTCGCATCGTGAAGGTTCGAGTCCCCCGCGTTCTTACCCGTTTCCGGAGTACTTCCCCGCTGGAAGAAGTGTTTCCGGCCGCCGCGCATGCGGCTGCTCTCAGAGAATGTCACGTGCGGCTCACGGATTGCATCGACGTCATAGTAGTATTTCTTCGCTCGGGTGAGCAGGAAAATATACTCGTGGTCGGTGGTCGGCCGATTCTTGACCGCCGAGGGCATCGCGTTTGGTTTCTGCCAGACAATATCACTTCGCAGGATCCAGCCATGCTCCTGCAGGGCCAAGGCCACGCGCCAGGGTAATCCCTGCAGATCGCCATGAATGTACTTGTCGCCCAGTACCAGCCAGCAGGTACCTGTCGACTTGAGAACCCTGGCACACTCCCCGAGGATCTCCACGAGTCGATCCACGTACTGCTGGGGTGTCGATTCTCCCCCCAGTTGCTGGGCGTGGCCATAATCTCTTTGCCGGTAATAGGGTGGGCTGGTGACAATCGTATCGACCAGCTCAGCAGGCATCTGTCCAAGCCACTGAAGGGCATCTCCACAGAGGACCAGGTCCTGCCACGGGGGCCCCTCTTGTTGACTTTTTGGCATGAGAAATCGCCGACAGGGTGAAAAGTAAGGGACCGATGGCCTTTGCACACCGGTACCCGCCCCCTACATCCTGTCGACAACGCCAATTCCTAGCAACTCCAATCCCTGGCCTATGACCCGGGCCGTGACGTCACAGAGCAACAACCGGCTGAGTCGGACCGCTTCGTCTTCGGCACGCAGCACGGGACATTCCTGGAAGAAAGTGGAAAAACGCTTGGCGACATCGAAAAGGTAGTTGGTCAGCTGGTTGGGCCGATAGTCTTCCAGTACCTGGTCCAGGGCCTCCGAAAACTGGAGGAGCCCCAGAGCCAGGTGACGCTCGGCGGGGTGCTGGAGCAGGATCCCGGCAAAAGAGCTGCGCAGGCCATCCACATCCACCTCTCCGCGGCGGAAGATACTCTGGACCCGGGCATAGCTGTACTGCATGTACGTTGCGGTGTTGCCTTCCAGGGCCATCATCTTGTCGTAGCTGAAGACATAGTCACTGGTTCGATTATGTGCCAGGTCGGCATACTTGATCGCTGCATGTCCCACCACGCTGGCAATATGCTCCCGCTCCTGCTCTCCCAGTTCCGCCCCCCCCGGCTTGGCCTGGTCATTCTCGGAGACCACCTCGAGTGCCCGTGCCACGGCACCATCGAGCAGGCTCTCCAGGCCGACGACCTCACCAGAACGTGTTTTAAAGGGCCTGCCATCATCTCCCAGCACGGTCCCAAAACTGACATGTCGCATTTCAAGGTCTGGACAGTTCCACCGCCGGGCAGCATCAAAGAGCTTTTCGAAATGTTCCCCCTGGCGATGATCGACAACATAGAGCAGGGTATCCGGCTGCCAGGTGGCAACCCGGTACTGGATCGTCGCCAGGTCGGTCGTGGCATAGAGAAAAGCTCCATCCTTCTTGCGGATGATCATCGGCGTGTCATACTTTTCGCCAAACACGCAGACCGCCTGCTCGCTCATCCGTGCCAGGCCATTTGCAAGCAACTCCTCCACCACCGGCTCAAGCTGCGAATGGTAAAAGCTCTCTCCATGCTCCACGTCGAACTGGATATCCAGTCGCTGGTAGATCTTGTCGATTTCTGCCCGGCAGGCAGGCAGGAACTGTTCCCAGAGCTGTCGACACTCGCTGTCCCCCTCGTGCAAGCGTGCCGTTTCCCCGAGCACCGCCTCGGCGACACCCAGGTGTTCCGCGGCCAGGGTGGCCAGGGCCTGGTCCTCGTCCACCGCATCGATCTTTTTTCGCGCTCCGGCTAACCGGTCCCGGGCATCCTCCAGCTGCGTCTGCTGACGACGAAGCTGGCTAGACTGTTTTTTCTTCTCGTCCTGGCCGGCCTTATCCACTCTCAGCTGCTGCTGCTCGAGTTTCTCCTCCCGCTCCCTGATCTCCTCAAGCTGTCGATCGATACCGGCAACCGCCTGGTGGTATTCGACAAGGTCATTGACCAGCCTGTAGAGCCTGGAGAGTTCATTGACCGTATCACTCTCAAATCGGTCAGAATCCACAAAGTGCTTGTAGCCATAGATGATCATGCCGAACTGGGTACCCCAGTCCCCAAGGTGATTATCAGCGATCACCTGGTGACCAAGAAAGCGAAGAATACGGGCCAGGGCATCCCCGATCACGGTAGAGCGGATATGGCCCACGTGCATCGGCTTGGCGACATTGGGAGAGGAATAGTCGATCACGACCGTGTCCGGATCGTCGACGCCATCAACACCCAGCCGCTGATCATGAACCAGCTGATTCACCTGTTCGATCAGCCAGTCGTCACGAAGACGCAGGTTGATGAAACCTGGACCGGCAATCTCGACAGGCTCACAGAGATCCTCGACCTTGAGCCTTTCGACAATCTCACTGGCAACGTCTCGCGGTGGACAACCTCGTTCTTTCCCCAGCGGCATGGCACAGTTGGCCTGGTAGTCACCAAAGCGGGGATCCTGAACCGGCAGGATCATCTCCAGCAACCGCCCCGGGTCATCTACCAAAGGCTCGAGGGCCTCGAGAAACCGTTGTCGTAGTTCAGCAAGAATATTCATCAGCGTCGGGTCTCCCGCCACCTTGAAAACCGGCAATCCATCAGGGCCGGTCGATCACATCGGATATGTCAATCGCTTTCGCATCGGCCCAGAGCGCCTCCAGCGCATAGAATTCCCGGGTCTCGTCATCAAACAGGTGGATCACCACGGAGCCATAATCAAGTAGCACCCAGCGGCTGGCATCATAACCCTCGATCCCCATCCGCTTGTCCTTCAGATCATCCTCAAGCGTGTGGTCAATCTCCTCGCTCATGCCGTGCAACTGCCGGCGACTTGTTCCCGAGGCAATCACGAAGTAGTCAAACAGGGTAGACTGCTGGCGCATGTCCAGCAGGGCAATATCCCGTCCCCCGTTCTCGGAAGCGGTCCGGACTGCAGCCAACGCCAGCTCGAGGCTGCGCTGGGCCCGACGGTCACGCTCCGAGAGCGACTCCGATGCATTACTCGACACGTTTCCTCCCTCCTGCAGTAACTCTCATCCCCTGGCAGATTCGCCTGCATTTTACTTGGAGGGGCGGAACATGACAGGGGTTCACGAGGAAGTCCGCTGACACCAGAAAACAGGACTCACCCGTACCCTTCCAGCGCAGCCTGGGAAACTCTTCCTGGCGACTCTCCCGTCGATAAAAACGTTAGAAGTAACCCATCGCCATCAGGCTGTAGCGGACAATCAGGCCAGCCATCACCACGCTGACCATGCTCATCAGCTTGATCAGGATGTTCAGACTCGGACCACTGGTGTCCTTGA